>NZ_JBKOTV010000010.1:0-97281 GCF_049738055.1 Streptococcus sp. CL6.22
AAAATTTGTCCTTTCTAGATCTTAGCTTTTCTTCAACCCACTACAGTTGACAAAGAGCCCATTAAAGCTCGGGGGATTAATTTTTGCCCTGATAATCCTATCTGTCAAATCATATATTCCACACTATAGGTCGCATCCGAGAGTATTCGTGCCAAAAATTGCTTGGTTCTTTCTTCTTTTGGACGACTAAAGAAATCATGGGCATTATTTTCTTCAACAATTTTCCCACCATCCATAAAAATGACATGGTTGGCTACATCTCTGGCAAAACCCATCTCATGAGTCACTACTACCATAGTAACTCCTTCTTTAGCTAACTGTTTTAAAACATCTAAAACATCTCCTACCAACTCTGGATCCAAGGCCGATGTCGGCTCATCTAATAAAATGACCTCTGGTTTCACAGCGATGGCACGCGCAATGCCAATTCGTTGTTGCTGGCCTCCAGAAAGCTGAGAAGGATAATAATCTTTATAAGCTAGTAAACCAACTTTTTCTAAGGCAGCTTCCGCACGTTTGGTTGCTTCTTCCTTAGGAATTTTCCGAGCAATTACCAAGCCCTCTAAAATATTTTCCAAGGCGGTCTTATTAGCAAATAAATTATAATGTTGGAAAACGAAGGCTGTCTTCTGGCGAATTTCTAAAATATCTTTTTTGGTCAATTTGCCAAGATCGTAGTCTTTGTCAGCAAGCTTCAAAGAGCCACTATCGGCTTTTTCTAAATGATTGAGACATCTGAGAAAAGTCGTTTTACCTGATCCAGATGGCCCCAATATTACAACCACATCCCCTTGGTTGACCTTGAGATTAACATCTTCTAAGACTTGTCTGTCTCCAAATTTTTTTGCAACATGTTCTACTTGTAACATTGTCTCCTCCTATGCTAAACCTGTACGGGGCACTACTTGTCCCTGTTCTCTTCGAATATAGCGTTTCTCTAAGAGTGAAAAACCCCATTGAATCAAACCGCAAATAAGAATGTACTGTAAAAAGATAACAAAGTATGATTCAAAATACTGATAACCATAAGAGGCTTCAACACGGGCAATAGCTGTAATATCCTTAATGGTCATCACAAAGACCAAAGAGGTTCCTTTTACAATATTTATGACTAGATTCGCAAGATTAGGCAGGGCTGAACGCAAGGCCTGTGGAAAAAGAATCCTCACATAGGCCTGACTATTACTCAATCCAATCGCTTGTGCAGCTTCTAATTGTCCCTTATCCACAGTCAAAATAGCCGAACGTAAGATTTCTGATAAACTACCCGTTGTCATTAAGCTATAGATAATAAAGGCATAATAGATGGGATTGAGTTTAAAGATATCAACATTACTTCCTATGCTTTTAAGAAATTGATTGAGCAAACTCGGAAACAAACTATAAAAGAAAAGAATCAGCAAAATCGGAGGTGTTGCTCTTATAAAAGCTAGATACACGAGAGAGAAAGTTCGAACACCTTTGACTTTATATATTTGTCCCAGAGCTAAAAACAAGGCTGGTCCAAAACTTAAGACCATGGCTACAATCATGATAATCAAGGTGGTCGGTACCCCTTTTAAGGTCTCTAAAAAGGTTTTTGCAATATAGTCTAAATCCATATCCTATCTCCCTTTCGTTTCCAAAGATTTTTCTAACAAGCGACTCAAGAAGGAAACAGCTAAGGCTACACCCCAATAAAGAATGGCAACCGCTGTATAGGTTTCAAGAGAGTAATTCCCCAAATTACGACTGATTAAGAGATTCCCAGCCCCCATGACATCCACAAAACCAATCGTATATGCTAGGGCAGCGTCCCGCATCAAATTTAGAATAGCGGTCGTCATATTTGGAAGAGCCACTTGAAAAGCCTGAGGAAAAATGATTCTCCAAAATGTCTGACTAGGGGTCAGACCAATACTGACTCCAGCTTCCATCTGACCTTTGGGAATTGCCTGATAAGAAGCCTTAAACACTTCTGCAATGATAGCCGCAAATAGCAAGACCATGGTGAATAAGACGAAGACCGTCTTAGACCAGTTGTTGATATCTAAATTCAACCACCATTTTAAAAATTCAGGTAAACCATAAAAGACAAGGAATAGTAAAACAATAGGAGGAGTACAGCGAAGAGTGAAAATATAACCCTTGGAAAGACCTGCAAAAGTCTTATCTTCTCCCACTTGAGCCCAAGCCAGTAAGCCACCGAAAAGGGAACCAAGGATTGTAGTAAAAAAGAGAATGGACAAGGTCATCGGAAGAGCCTGCCATAAGGTTGGTAAAAATTGGAACACTCTTGAAAAATCATATGAAACCATATAAACCTCTTTCTAATACTCAATGAAAATCAAAAAGCAAACTAGCCACAGGTTGCTCAAAACAGTGTTTTGAGGTTGTGGATAGAACTGACGAAGTCAGTAACCATACCTACGGCAAGGCGTCGTTGACGCGGTTTGAAGAGATTTTCGAAGAGTATAACATTCCTGATTGTTCATCTAATCTTTATCAACGTAGCTAAAGACGTCTTCTTTAAAGTATTTTTGAGAAAGCTTAGCTAAAGTACCGTCTTCTTTTAATTCTTTAATAGCTTTTTCATACTCTTTAGCAAACTTCTCACCCTTTTCATCACGGTGAATCAATGGATAGGTTGGGATTCCTTTATAAGGGAACCAGCTAAGTTTGTCCGCATATTGGTGGTAAGAACCATCCTCTGCTGTCACTGCTTTTTCAAAAGACAACTTGATATCAAAGAAGGCATCATATCGTCCTTCTAAAACCCAAGCATAAGCATCTGCCACCTTGAAGGATTCAGCAGCTGTCAACTCAATTGGTGTATCCTTATGCTTCTCGTTATAACTATTGATGACATTCCACTGGGCATTTTGAGGAGAGATGGGTACTAATTTTCCTTTATTTTTGGCAAAATCATCAATATTCTTATATTTGGCTTCATCTTCTTTTCTAACAGTAAAACCAATAATGCTGGCTCCTACTGGCTCAGATGGAATAATAAATTTCTTAGCCCGTTCATCTGTATACCAAGCACCTTTAGTTCCAATATCGTACTTGCCAGACTCAAGTCCAATCAAGAGATCATCATCACTAGTTCCAGTATACTCAAATTTATAATCTGCTAATTTCTCATCAACCGCCTTTAAAACAGCGACTTCATAACCATCTGATTCCCCTTTTTCGTCAATAAAATCATAAGGGACATAGTTTTGAGTATGGGCAACTTTTAAAGTTGTTACTTGTCCAGATGAAACTGCATCTGCACCTTTAGCAGATGCTCCCGCCAAAGTTCTACCAATAATCGTTGCTCCAAGCACTGCCGCAACCGCAACTCCACCAATAATCCATGTTTTCTTACTCATATTCTTCTCCTTTATTTATCTAATGCCTCTCTCACCCACTGGATACGCTCCACTGCAATATCACTCGGAATGGTACAATCTGCTCCAAGTATGAAGCCCTCTTTTCCTGTTTCTTCTACCAATCGTTTGGTTTCAGCTTGAATTTCTTCCTTACTGCCTCGATAAAGAAGGCCATCTTCACCGTTTTCAAATCCTCCCAGAACAGCACGACCCTTGAAAATCTCACGACCTTCTTTTAGGCTAATTCCTTCTGGACCAACTGCCCAGTTAAAAACATGAGCTGGATAGTCGGCAAAGATATGAATATCGTTTCGAGCTCCTTCATAGCCACAGATATGAAGGATATTTACCCCACCAACCGACTTAGCCGCTTTTAAAACAGTCAGTTCACTCGGCGCAATAATCTCCTGATAGGCTTCAGCAGAAACACGCGCATCCTGAATACTTTGCACACTGAGATAAATACCGTCTGCTCCTGCATCTTTAATAATAGCTTGACTCAAGCTAGCGATATCTTGCGCAATCACATCAAGGACTTTTTTCAATTTCTGAGAATCTTGAACTAAGAAATCTGCAATGAGATCATCTCCACCAGACACTTCTCCAAGTAACCATTTGAGGTAGGTCACAGGCGCAAAAATATTGTAAATAGCAACAATATCTTCCGTAAACTCCTGCTTAATCTTCTTCACTAATTCTACCTGCTCTCTAATCCACGGATGATCTTCACCCAGAGGTTGAATCTCTGCCAACTCTTGGAGTGACTTTCCTTTGGCAATAACTGGATTTGGATAAGCAAAATAGCCATCACTCATCAACTTGATAAAGTCTGGATGTAGGTCACGGATAAAACGTTTGTGACCTTGTATGTTCTTTTCAATAATCACAGGATTGGAAAATCCCTTTAACCATTCCTCTTCTGATGTAAAGTGGTGCCAAAAACCTACAGGTACACGGTCAACCACTTCTCCTCTAAATGCTTTTAAAACCCATTCTCTTTTTTCTGACATCTCTATTCTCCATTTCTTTCTTTTTCAACTAATAAAACACTGGCAATATCATTGGTTTGAATAAAGCGAAGACTTCTCTTCTGAAAATCCTGAATCCCATGACAACTTGGCCCTTCCTTACAAGTAAGTCCCTTTGTAAGACTGATCGCAAGTAAGATGACAAAGCCGAGGGCCGTCCCTACCAATAGCCACTTTTTTCTTTTCATAAGGCCCTCCTATTCTAAAATAGCAGCCTGACGAATCCAGTCCAATCGTTCTAATTCAAAGTCATCTGGAACCGTGCAATCCGCTCCAAGAAGGACTCCTCTAGTCCCAGCTTCAGCCAACAAGCGTTTGGTTTCCTCTTGTAGTTTAGCCTTGCTACCTCCATAAAGCAGGCTCTGCTTTCCATTTTCAAAACCACCCAAGACCGCTTTGCCATGAAATAGCTCCTGACCTTGAGGTAAGCTGACTGCTTCATGGTGGGTTGCCCAATTGAAAACTTGGGCTGGATAATCTTTGAAAATAGTCACATTGTTACTGGCACCTTGGAAACCGCAGATATGCAGGATATTGACCCCACCTGCCTGATTAGCAGCTTCTAAAACCTTTATGTTGCTTGGCTCAATATAGGTCTGATACAATTCTGCTGTGATGCGCTCATCCTGAATTTCTTGTGTACTGAGGTAAATCCCATCTGCTCCACAATCCTGAATGATTGCCTTGGTTAGGATTGCGATATCCTCAGCTATTACATCTAAAATCTCCCTGAATAGCTCTGGATTTTCGAGTAATAGATTAGCAACCTCCTTATCACCTCTAGAAGTCTCTGTACGAAACCAACGTTTCAGGTAGGAAATCGGAGAAAAGATATTGTAGAATGAAGCAATGTCCTCAGTGAAGGTTGCTCGAATAGCTTCTACCACTTCTACTTGTTGCTGAATCCAAGGATGGTTTTCACCAATCGACTCAATAGAAGCCAGCTCCTGAATACTTGAAACCAAAGGACTGTAGACATTACTTGGATAAATGAAAAATCCGTCACTCATCATTTTGACAAAATCAGGATGAATTCTTTCAACGTACTTCCGATGTCCCTCTACACTTTTTTGAAAGATACGTGGGTTATTTAAACCTTGCCCTTTTTCCTCCAGTGTTACAAAATGAAACCAAAAGCCTACAGGAACTCGTTCCACCTCTTCTCCTCGGATGGCTTTAAAAACTAGCTCTCTTTTACTTGTCATACTTTTCTCCTTCCATTTGGATTGAAACCATCTTACCACTCCTTTTGACCTTTTCCCAATATATATTGACTATCGACTTGATTGATATTGTTTATATCAATAACGAAAAAATCTCTGGAAAGCTTGATTTTACTAGCTTTTCAGAGATTCTTTTTTGTTTATTGCTTTTTTAAAATAGTTGTTATATAGATTTTTTATCAGCCTGATTAGGATTTTTTATTAAGCCTCTTTCATGGCAAAGTATTCCCGTACTTTGGGTGCCACTTGCATTCCGAATAGTTCAATAGCTCTCAGAACCTGGTCATGGGGCATGGAACCAAGCGGTAGATGGAGCATGAAGCGGTCCAAACCTAAGTCTTCAATCATACGAATCAATTTTTCGGCCACCTGATCTGGATTGCCCACAAACATAGCACCATTTGGCCCAACTTGCTCCAAATATTGCTCATAACGCAATTCCTGCCAGTGCGGACGGTCTTTGGAAATAGCATCCACCACTTGCTTGGTTGGATGGAAATAATCTTTCACCGCCTGCTCGCCATCTTCAGCAATCCAACCCCAAGAATGGGCCCCGACCTTTAGCTCCTGACTGGCATGACCCGCTTCGCTCCCAATCTCACGATAAGCCTGAATCAACTTTTTAAAATAACGCGGATTACCACCAATAATGGCATAGACAATCGGTAGGCCTGCCTGAGCAATCTTCACAGTTGATTCGACATGACCACCTGTCGCTATCCACAAGGGCAATTTGTCCTGAACTGGACGAGGATAAACTTCTTTGCCAGAGATTGTTTGGGTCAATCGACCTTGCCAATCTAGTTTTATCTTTTCATTGACTAATTGAAGCAAGTCTAATTTCTCATCAAAAAGAGCTTCGTAGTCTTTCAAATCATAGCCAAACAAGGGAAAAGATTCCGTGAAAGAACCCCTTCCGGCCATAATCTCCGCACGTCCATTTGACAAAGCATCGATAGTGGCATATTGTTGGAACAATCGAATCGGATCCATACTTGAGAGAATGCTGACTGCACTGGTCAAACGAATCTTCTTGGTATTGACTGCCCCAGCTGCCAGAACAATCTCTGGCGCAGATATCGCAAAATCCGCTCGATGGTGCTCACCAATCCCATACACATCCAAACCAACCTTGTCAGCCAGTTCAATCTCTGCCAGCAACTGGCGAATGCGTTCAGCATAACTGTAAGTCTGCCCAGTCCCTTCAAGCACCGTTGTTTCCCCAAATGTTGAAATTTCCAATTCTACCATTGTTATTATCCCCGTCTATTTCTTTCCTTCAATTTGAAAAATTATTCTAACATGAATCTTGACTACAAGCAACCGATTTGCTCACAAGAAAAAGCCTAGATAACTAGACTTTTTTTAGTTTATTCTACCGTTACTGATTTAGCAAGATTACGTGGTTTGTCCACATCAAGTCCACGGTGGAGTGTTGCAAAGTAAGCGACCAATTGCGTTGGTACAACCATTGAGATTGGTGAGAGGTAAGGGTGTACAGTCGTAAGGACGATATCGTCTGTATCTTTGGCTACATTCTCTTCTGCGATAGTGAGAACCTTGGCACCACGGGCTGCCACCTCTTGGATATTTCCGCGAGTGTGGTTGGCAAGAACTGGATCTGACAAGAGGGCCAAGACAGGCGTTCCTTCTTCAATCAAGGCAATAGTCCCGTGCTTGAGTTCTCCTGCCGCAAAGCCTTCACACTGGATGTAAGAAATCTCTTTGAGTTTGAGACTTGCTTCCATGGCTACATAGTAATCTTGACCACGTCCGATATAAAAGGCGTTGCGAGTTGTTTCAAGAAGCTCACGAACCTTGGCTTCGATGGTTTCTTTCTCTGAAAGAGTTGATTCGATAGACTGAGCTACGATTGACAACTCATGAACCAAGTCAAAGTCTTTCGCTTTGGCATTTCCATTTGCTTCTCCGACTGCTTTTGCCAGGAAGGCAAGGGCTGCGATTTGTGCTGTATAGGCTTTAGTGGATGCCACGGCAATTTCAGGACCTGCATGAAGGAGCATGGTATGATTGGCTTCACGTGAAAGAGTTGAACCTGGTACGTTTGTCACTGTCAAGCTTGGGATTCCCATTTCATTAGCCTTGACCAAAACCTGACGGCTATCCGCCGTTTCACCAGACTGACTGATAAAGATGAAGAGTGGTTTCTTGCTGAGAAGTGGCATACCGTAACCCCACTCAGATGAAATTCCAAGTTCAACTGGTGTATCTGTCAATTCTTCCAACATTTTCTTAGAAGCAAATCCTGCGTGGTAAGATGTCCCAGCTGCAAGGATGTAGATACGGTCTGCATCTTGAACAGCCTTGATAATAGCTGGGTCTACGACAATTTGACCAGCCTCATCTGTGTAGGCTTGGATGAGTTTACGCATAACCGTTGGCTGTTCGTCAATTTCCTTGAGCATGTAGTAAGGGTAAGTTCCCTTACCGATATCTGACAAGTCAAGCTCAGCAGTATAGCTAGCACGCTCACGACCATTACCATCATAGTCTTGAACCTCTACACTATCAGCCTTGACGATGACCAACTCTTGGTCATGGATTTCCATGTACTGGTTGGTCTCACGAATCATAGCCATGGCGTCTGAGCAGACCATGTTATAGCCTTCCCCAAGACCAATCAAAAGTGGTGATTTATTCTTAGCCACATAGATCACTTCAGGATTTTGTGAGTCAACCAAGGCAAAGGCATAAGAACCACGGATGATGTGAAGAGCTTTTTTGAAGGCTTCAAGAACTGACAAGCCATCTTCTTCCGCAAATTTTCCAATCAAGTGAACGGCGATTTCAGTATCTGTTTGCCCCTTAAAGTGGTGACCTGCAAGGTATTCTTGCTTGATTTCAAGGTAGTTCTCAATCACCCCATTGTGCACCAAGACAAAACGTTCTGTCTCAGAGCGGTGTGGGTGGGCATTGTCTTCAGTTGGTTTTCCGTGAGTCGCCCAACGAGTATGTCCGATACCCGTTGTTCCCTCAACACCAGCTGTCTTGGCAGACAATTCTGCGATACGACCAACAGCCTTCACCAAATGGTTTTCAGCACCACCTAGGACAAAAATCCCCGCAGAATCATAGCCACGGTATTCGAGCTTTTCAAGCCCTTGAATCAAAATATCAGTTGCATTTGTGTTTCCAACAACACCAACAATTCCACACATAGTATATACGACACAGACCAGCTGTGCTTTCTCCTTAAAATTGGTATAGTCTAATTCCTCTTTTATAGAATCAGCAAAAACAGTATATACTTGTTTCTTTCACTTGTCAAGAGTAAAAATTGGTATAGTTCAAATTACGCTCCTGTTATCAAAAGACTCTGACCAATTAGGATAATCAGTCAGAGTCCTTTTTAAAATCCATTATTATCGCTTAATTCCTTGAACCAGTGCCCTGATTTCTTCAGACGACGTTCTTGCGTTTCCAAGTCTAATTCGACCAAGCCATAGCGATTTTTATAACTATTGAGCCATGACCAACAATCGATAAATGTCCAAATCAAGTAACCCTTACAATTGGCTCCGTCTTCAATAGCACGGTGAAGTTCACCAAGATGACCTTTTACAAAGTCAATACGGTAATCATCTTGAATCATTCCATCTTGACGGAATTTTTCTTCCCCCTCAACACCCATACCATTCTCTGTCAACATCCACTCAATATTGCCATAATTTTCCTTGATATTTTGGGCAATGTCATAAATCCCTTGCTCATAAATCTCCCAGCCACGGTGAGGATTGATTTTACGTCCAGGCATCACATAAGGTTCGTAAAAATGTTCTGGCAAGAGCGGACTCTCTGGATTCTTAGCAAATCGAGGCGCCATAACACGCAAAGGTTGATAGTAGTTGACACCAAGGAAGTCCACCGTATTGTCACGAATGAGCTTCAACTCCTCCTCTGTAGCATCAGGCAAGAGACCGTGTTCATGCAAGATTTCTACCAACTCCTGTGGATAAGTTCCCAAAACAGACGGATCTAAGAAAGATTGGGCCTGAAAAAGGTCCGCAATACGAGCAGCCTTGACATCAGCAGGATGCTGGCTACGTGGATAAGCCGGTGTCAAGTTGAGGACAATCCCAATCTTGGAATCTGGCAAAAGTTCATGACAAGCCTTAACCGCCCGACTGCTGGCCAATTGTGTGTGATAAGCTACTTTAACTGCCGCTTCTGCATCCACCTTATGTGGATAATGGGCATCGTAAAAATAGCCAAACTCTACAGGAACGATGGGCTCGTTAAAGGTAATCCACTGATCTACTAAATCTCCATAAGTCTCAAAACAAAAACGAGCATAGTCTTCATAGGCTGAGACAGTCGCCTTATTTTCCCAACCGTCACCATCTTCTTGAAGAGCAAAAGGTAGATCAAAATGGTAGAGATTGACTAAAAGACGAATCCCTTTGGCCTTAATAGCCTCAAAAACCTTACGATAGAAATCCACACCTTGAGCATTGACTTTTCCACGCCCTTGTGGAAAAATCCGTGACCATTGAATAGAAGTCCGAAAGGCCTTGTGACCAGTTTCTACCAGTAGCTCGATATCCTTTTCCCAATTTTCATAAAAGGTCGATGTCTTATCTGGGCCAATCCCATTATAGTAGCGATTTGGCTCCACTTGGTACCAATAATCCCAGAGATTATCTCCCTTACCGTCACCAGCTACACGTCCTTCTGTCTGTGGTCCAGAAGTAGAGGATCCCCAGACAAAATCCTTTGGAAATCTTAGCATACATTTACCTCTTTATCTACTCATTTTTCCCATTATACAGAAAAAACAAGGTAAAAACTAGTTACATTTTTTCCTTGTTTTTCTTCTGATTATAGTTTTTATTTCTTGCTGAGAATTTCAAGCGTTTCAAGCAAGTTATCTGCATGAACTTCGATGGTGTCACCAGTCGCTTTAATCTTAACTTCTACGATGCCATCGGCCGCTTTTTTACCAACAGTGATACGGATTGGCAACCCAATCAAGTCGCTATCGCTGAATTTGACTCCAACACGTTCGTTACGGTCATCTGTCAAGACTTCGTAACCAGCTCCCATCAAGCTTGCTTCAAGCTTTTCTGTCAAGGCTTGCGCTTCTTCATCCTTGACATTGACAGTGATCAAGTGCACATCAAATGGTGCCAATTCTTTAGGGAAGTTGATTCCCCAAGCGTAACGGTATTCACCTTTTGGAGTTTTGTTAACAAAGAGGCGAGCGTGTTGCTCCATCACTGCTGAAAGGAGACGGCTGACACCGATACCGTAACATCCCATGATAATTGGCACAGCACGGCCATTTTCATCCAAAACATCTGCTCCCATGCTTGCTGAGTAGCGAGTGCCGAGTTTGAAGATGTGACCAATTTCAATACCACGCGCAAAGTTCAGGACACCTTGTCCGTCTGGGGAAATTTCACCCTCACGAACTTCACGGATATCCACATATTCTGCAGTAAAATCACGACCTGGGTTCACACCAGTCAAGTGATAGCCATCTTCGTTAGCACCCACAACTGCATTATGGACATCTTGCACCTTACGGTCTGCGATGATTTTAACATTATCTGGCAAACCAACTGGTCCAAGTGAACCAAAACCTGCTTGAACAAGATTCGCCACTTCTTCTTCGCTAGCAACATCAAAGAAATCTACTCCCAAGTGGTTTTTCAACTTAACTTCGTTGAGTTGGTCATTTCCAACTAGAAGGGCCGCAACAAGCTCACCATCTGCCATGTAGAAGAGGGTTTTAATCGTTTGTTCTTCTGGGACGTTGAGGAAGGCTGCCACTTCATCGATTGACTTAACATCTGGCGTTGCAACACGAGTCACTTCTTCTTCAGCGACAACACGGTTGCTTGGTTTGTACTCGTTTGTTGCCATTTCCAAGTTAGCCGCATAGCTAGATTCACTTGAGTAAGCAATGGTATCTTCACCAGAGACCATCCATTTGAGCAATTCTGCCTTGATTTCTTCTTGTACTTCTGCAGGAATTTCGTCAAATGAGGCAACTGACTTGTCCAAGACAACCCAGCGGTCAAGGTCTGTACGAGCAGGAGTAATGGCCATAAATTCTTGGCTGTCCTTACCACCCATGGCTCCACCGTCACCAATGATAGCCTTGAAGTCTAAACCACTACGAGTAAAAATACGCTCATAAGCAGCCTTGTACTCATCGTAAACACTGTCCAAGCTATCATAGTTAGCGTGGAAACTGTAAGCATCTTTCATGATAAACTCACGTGTACGGAGTAGTCCATTACGTGGGCGTTTTTCATCACGATACTTAGGCTGGATTTGGTAAAGGTTGAGTGGCAATTGCTTGTAAGACTTAACAGAATCACGGACAATAGCTGTAAAGGTTTCTTCGTGAGTTGGACCTAGGATAAAGTCTGATTTTTCACGGTTTTTTAGTTTGTAAAGGTCCTCACCATAAGTTTCATAACGGCCTGATTCGCGCCACAATTCTGCACTGAGAAGGGCTGGAGCTAACATCTCAACGGCACCAATCTTGTCGAATTCTTGGCGCATGATATTTTTAGCTTTTTCAATCACACGGTTGGCAAGTGGTAAGTAAGAATAAACACCTGCAGATACTTGACGAACATAACCAGCTCGCAACATAAGAGCATGGCTGATAACTTGAGCATCACTTGGCATTTCGCGAAGCGTTGGGATAAGCATTTTACTTTGTTTCATAATATTCCTCGATTATCTAAAAAAGAGTCGCATAATGTCATTCCAGGTCACAGCAATCATCAAGACAACCATGATGACCACTCCGGCCAAGGTGACATAGGTTTCAATTTCTTGTTTCAATGGTTTGCGGCGGATGGCTTCCAGGATATTGAGCACAATCTTACCACCATCCAGAGCTGGAATCGGAATAAGATTAAAAATCCCAATATTGATGGAAATCACTGCCAAGAAGTACAAGACATTCTCAATTCCATTTTTAGCGGCATCACTACTTGCCTTAAAGATGGCAACAGGTCCACCTAGTTTGTTCAAATCTGGTTGGAAAATCAAATTTTTCAGTTCTGACAGGATTCGGAGAGCCGAGTCGGCTGCAGTTGTAAAACCACCTACAAACATGGATACAAAATCTGACTTAATCCCCGGTTGAACACCTAGAAGGTAACGGCCTTGACTTTCTTCGGGTGTAACAGTGACTTGTTTGTCACTCCCCTTTTCAGAAATAGTCACATCCAAAGTCGGGGCCGTCTTATCTTTGGTTTCTGTTTCCACAGCCTGAATCAAGCTTTCCCAGTTGTTAATCTCATGTGAGCCAATCTTGGTAATTTGTGCCGTTTCTGGCACTCCCACCTTGGCCAAAGCCCCTTGGGGCATGACATGGAACTGGTTAGTATCAACATCTCTGACGCCACCCTGCATGAAGATTAAAATCCAAAAAACAACGACACCTAAGATAAAGTTATTCATAGGTCCTGCAAAGTTGGTAATCAGTTTGCCCCAGATAGTTGCATTTTGATATTGAACATCCAAGGGAGCAATCCGAACCTCAGTACCATCTGCTTCCACAACCGTTGCATCGTGATCTACTGCAAATGTTTTTTCTTCTTCCAGAACCAAACCCTTGATAAAAAGCTTGTCTTCAAAGTCAAACTGGGTCACCTGCATAGGAAGAGCTGTTTGATCTAATTTTTTACCAGAAAGATTGATGCGCTTAACCTTACCATCATCAGCAAGAGTCAAACTGACAGGAGTTCCTGTCTTGATTTCAGTTGTATCATCACCCCAACCGGCCATGCGAACATAGCCACCCAGAGGCAAGATTCGAATGGTATAGGCCGTTCCATCCTTGCCAATGTGAGCAAAGATTTTGGGGCCCATTCCAATGGCAAATTCACGCACTAGAATCCCTGATTTCTTGGCAAAGTAGAAGTGTCCGAACTCGTGCACTACCACAATAATCCCGAAAACCAGAATAAAGGTTAAAATTCCGAGCATAGTATTTCCTCCGTCTTTTGATTAAAAGAGTCCAAACAAGTGCATGATTGGAAATACAAGCAACATACTATCAAAACGATCCAAAACACCACCATGTCCAGGGATAAATTTCCCAGAATCCTTGACACCAAAGTGACGCTTGATCGAACTTTCTAGTAAATCACCAAATTGTCCAGCAATGCTAAAGAAAATAGCAAAGACGGACATCTTGTAAATTCCATACGGAAGAGCAACTGTTCTGTCAAACATCATAAAGATGATGGTTACTAAAATCGCACCTAAAATACCACCCAAGGCACCCTCAAAGGTTTTATTTGGAGAAACTGTCGGAGCTAGTTTTCGTTTACCATAGTTCATCCCAACAAGATAGGCACCACTGTCTGTTGCCCAAACAATACACAAGGCTAATAGTGCCTTATCTAAACCTGCAATTCTAGCATCTAATAGAGCATTAAAACCAAAGCCCACATAAAAGCTCATAGCAAGAGGGAAAACAGCATCCTCAATCGTATAGGACTTGCTAAAAACAGTCGTTCCTAACATAATTGAAATCAAAACACTATAGGCAACTACATTCCCATCAACTGGTAAAAAAGTCAGGTAATTCTCCAAGGGAATGGTCAAAGCAAAGGTTGCAAAGAGGGTCAAGAGGCCCTCCATCGTCATGGTCTCTAGACCTCTCATCTTCAAAAGTTCATGCATGGCTAGCATGGCTATGATTCCAATTGCTATCTGAAGCAAGAGTCCCCCAATCATTAAAATTGGTAGGAAAATAGCCAGGGCAATCCCTGCAAACAAGGTTCTTTTCTGTAAATCCTGTGTCATATTTCCTCCTAAACTCCTCCAAATCGGCGATGACGACGATTGTAGGCAAGAATGGCTTCCTGCAAGGCCGCCTCGTCAAAATCAGGCCACAAGGTGTCCGTAAAATAGAGCTCACTGTAGGCTCCTTGCCATGGAAGGAAATTACTCAAACGCAATTCTCCACTAGTACGGATAATCAAGTCCGGATCTCGTAAGTCCTTAGGCAAATGCTGGGTAAAGAGATAGTTGCCAATCAATTCCTCTGTGATGTCACCTGGGTTGATTTTGGCATCTAAAACATCCTGGGAAATCAACTTAAGCGCCTGCGTAATCTCAGCACGTCCACCATAGTTAAGAGCAAAGTTAAGAATCAAACCTGTATTGTTCTTAGTCAATTCCTCAGCCTTGGTTAAAGCTTCAAAGGTTTGCTTAGGCAGTCGGTCCGTCTCCCCAATCATTTGAATCTTAACATTATTCGCATGCAGTTCAGGGACATAATTGTCATAAAACTCTACTGGCAAGTTCATGATAAACTTGACTTCCTGATCTGGACGGGTCCAGTTTTCTGTAGAAAAAGCATAAACCGTAATAACCTTAACACCCAGTTTATTGGCTGCCTTGGTCACAGTTTGCAATGCTTCCATACCCGCCTTGTGTCCAAAGACTCGCGGTTGCATACGTTTTTTAGCCCAACGGCCATTGCCATCCATGATGATGCCGATATGAGCAGGAACCTGTGTCGGAACCTCTACTTCCACAGCCCTATCTTTCTTAAAAAATCCAAACATGATCTTATTCCTATTCAAAAATCTATCGTTTCATTATACCATATTTCCCTATTTTCTTCTATCACTAAGCTATTTATACTCTTCGAAAATCAAATTCAAACCACGTCAGCTTCACCTTGCCGTACTCAAGTACAGCCTGCGGCTAGCTTCCTAGTTTGCTCTTTGATTTTCATTGAGTATTATTCTCAGGCACCAAGCCCATTTTTCAAAAAAATAAGCCGCCTGATTGGGCGACTCTATTTTTTATAGGGAGATTATTATGAAAAAGTTTTAGGAGTTTAAGTTAAGGTCTTCTTAACTTATGGACTTAGTATACACTTCCTAGCTTAAAGTTTCCTTAAGTATTTTTTAAAATCAAATTTTTCCATTTCTCCTGCCAATTTTTCTTGGATAGACGTGTTCGATAGAGAACCATTCGGTCTTGATTCTCTAAAAAATGAGGAGTTGGACGAACTTGAAAATTCAAAATATCCTCCAAACCGTATGGAGTAAAGAGTTCCAAAACGGATTTTTCATTCAAGCGCAGTCCAACAGCCGTACATCGTTCTGGATACTTACTCATAGCATCACAAGAGCTGCTATAGGGAGCAGTATGAGGGCTGTGCTGGTGCATATAGACCTGATTTTTCAATTCCCACTGATACTGAGGAAAATCCGCTCTCAACTTTTTCTCTAGGAACAAGGTTTCCTCATAAGAAATATCCGGATCAAAGAAAATCACATCTACATCTGTTTCAAGATCAAATGCTGGTCTCTCTGACAAGAGATTCCAGATAAAATTTCTGACAGAACCTGCTGCCAACCAAGAATCTTTCAGACCAAGGTTTCGGATGATAGTCAAAATAGCCATCATATCCGGATTTTCTCTGAAAGAGTCTAAAATTTCAGCCTTATTTTTCAATATATTCATACCCTAAATGCTCATATGCCTTAGCAGTCGCCACTCGTCCAGAACGTGTCCGCATGATAAAACCTTTTTGAATCAAGTAGGGCTCATACATGTCTTCAACTGTCTCACGCTCTTCTGCTATGTTAACAGAAAGAGTTCCTAGACCAACAGGACCACCACCGTACATCTCAATCATGGTGCGAAGGATTTTCTGGTCCACATAGTCCAGACCTTCATGGTCAACATCCAGCATAGTCAAAGCCTTATCAGTAATAAGATCATCGATAACCCCATTCCCCATAATCTGGGCAAAATCGCGCACGCGTTTGAGGAGACGATTGGCAATACGAGGGGTTCCACGACTACGTAGGGCTAATTCAGATGCTGCCTCATGAGTGATTTCCATCTCAAAAATATCTGCCGTCCGCTCAACAATTTCCGTCAAGTCAGCATGGGCATAATACTCCATGTGACCTGTAATTCCAAAACGTGCCCGTAGCGGATTTGAGAGCATACCAGCCCGAGTCGTCGCACCAATCAAAGTGAAAGGTGGCAACTCCAAATGAACACTGCGACTGCCTTCACCAGCCCCAATCATGATATCAATGTAGAAGTCCTCCATGGCACTATAAAGCACCTCTTCCACTGACATTGGCAAACGATGAATCTCATCAATAAAGAGAACATCCCCAGGCTCTAAGTCATTCAAAATCGCTACCAAATCACCGGCTTTTTCAATGACTGGACCCGAAGTCTGCTTGAGATTGACACCTAGTTCATTGGCAATAACAAAAGCCATGGTCGTTTTTCCCAAGCCTGGAGGGCCAAATAAAAGCACATGATCCAGCGCTTCATCCCGCATTTTGGCAGCTTCTATAAAGATTTGAAGCTGGTCCTTGACCTTATCCTGCCCAATATATTCACGTAAATACTGAGGACGGAGCGTGCGTTCTACTAACTCCTCGTCCCCCATTATCTCATTATCTAAAATTCTACTCATGGCTCTATTATATCAAAAAACCAAGCCACAAACAAAAAAGCCACCTGATTGGGTGACTCCAGAGTTTAGCACCTATGTGGTATAACATTCTACGGCACTGCTACACCGCCTACGAAAGGAGGTGAGATAGCCCATGATGGAACTAATCCTTAAAACTATCATCGAACCGATTGTGGTCGGTGTCGTTCTTCGGCTAGTCGATAAATGGCTAAACAAGGACAAATAGTGTCAAAAAAGACCCCAAGCTTATTTGGACGTGAGCTTGGGGTCTTTTCTAGCCTATGATATAGACACAATACTTAATTCTCTTTCATTATCCCACAGTTCACACATTTCGTCAAAGATTTACATTCTCAGCTTCGCAAGCTTTAACCGCTGTACAACAATATGATGACTCACTCCTCGACAACCAAGAACATTATTACAGCAGTTCCAGTCCTTCAATTAACAGTCACTTACAATCAAATTGAGTTTGAAGTAGCTGAAGCGACAACAGACCTATTTATTAGTCATATTCGCTAAAAAAAGTCCCCGCCAATTCCCCGACCAAAATCCGAAAAATATCGGAAAATGATTTTTAGAATAGTCCCCAAAATCCTGAAATAGAGCCAAAAAACTCCACCTGATTGGGTGGAGTTAAGGGAGATTATTATGAAAAAGAAAAGTTTAGGATTTTATTAAATAAAGTTAGGAGGTCTTTATTTAATAACTATATGTTACAAGACAAAGCTTAAAACTAGCTTAACTTTTTTCAAATTTTACTATTCTGCAAAAAAATTCTATCACCATCACCTACCCACAAAAAAGCCACCTGATTGGGTGACTTCATTAGGAGATTATGATGAAAAAAAGTTTTAGGATTTCATTAAATAAAGTTAGGAGGTCTTTATTTAATGACTATATGATACTAGACCATCCTTAAACTTTGCTTAAGAAAAAACAAGTTTTGTTATTTTTCTCTGTTTATCCAAATCATTCCTGTACAGTCATAGGTGGATAAGATTTCAAAGCCCATAAAACGATAAAATCCCAAGTTTTTTTCTGTCTGTTCTGTCACCAGCTGGACTTGATAGGCATCTTTGTAATCCTCTAAAGCCTCTTTCATCAAGGATCTACCAATCCCTTGGCGCTGATAGCTAGGCAAAACAATCAAATCCTGAACCAATACTGATGAGAATCCATCTCCAACCAAACGAATCAAGCCCACCACAGCATCGCCATCAAGCGCCAGATAAATTACTAATGAATGAGACAAGGCCTGCTCCAGCATCTCTGGTTGATGGGTATAATTTGTCCAACCGGCAACCTGATAGAGATGCAAAACATCCTCTAGCTTGACAATTTCTTGCTTTTTAATAGTAATCATCTCAACACCTCTTAAAGCTCTCTCAAGCTCTTGTACTGCTGTCCATTTTTATCAAAGTTTTCAGGACGCAACCATGTTTCCAAACGATCTTTGACTTTGGGCCAGTCCTTATCAATCATAGACAACCAATCCGTATCCCTCGTACGCCCCTTATAAATGACTGCCTGACGGAAGGTTCCTTCATAGACAAATCCCAAACGTTCCGCTGCTCGTCTGGATGGCAGATTTAGGGCATCGCATTTCCACTCATAGCGACGATAGTTAAGCTCTTCAAAGACATAGCAAGCCAAGAGATACTGGGCTTCTGTCCCTATCCGTGTCCCCCTGAGTTTTGGAGAAAAAGTGACAGCTCCCACTTCTATTGCTCGGTTATTCTGATCAATTCGCATGAGGGAAAAAGTTCCCAAAGCCTTACCAGTCGCCTTGTCTATGATTGCATAGTAAAAACGGTCCTTACGAGCCAACATCTGATTTAAAAGGGTAACCAGCTCCTCCATATCTGCTACTGGCTCCTGAAAAAGGTAGGTCCACATCTCCTGAGGCGTATCAGGCCCATAAACAGCTAGCAAATCCTCCGCATGCTTTTCTACCGAGAGAGCCTCTATCCTAGCATAACGCCCTTCTAAGAAATCAATAGCAGGCAATTCACCTGGTGTATAACCTTCCATTGACTCACCAATCATCTGACCATATTCATTTACTGGCATAGTATTCTCCTTGTTTCACTTATTGAATATAGTATAACATATCTCAATGAAAATTTTAGGAAACACTTGGTTTTCTATTCAATAATGCAAACTCCTCTTATAAAAATCATCCATCCACTTTATGGAGGAATAATCAAATATGGGAACGAGTGAGGTAATGCCCCTTATGCTTCTCTCTATTTTTTACTGTTTGTATTCAAATTTCTCTTGTTTTAGTGTTTGCTTTTGTAGACTGGACTACCAACCAGAACTGTGTTTTTATCTTAGTTAGGACTATTATAGTACTGTTCAGCACTATCTACAAATTCTTCAGATGTGTATCAAAAAAATTTATCGTAGCAAACCAAGAGTCTACACTTTCTTTCATTAATAAGCGCCAATCTTTTCGATAACGATGATTCGGTTGATAAGCAACCGTCAACATATGCCCTGTTTCATGGTATTTTTTAAACAAAATGGATTCCCCTTTATAGTGTGAAATAATATCATCTATCGCGGATGATGCATTCCATATTTCATCAACATCACTTCCTAGTAATAATAAAGGAGAGACAATTTTACTCACATCAATCTGAGCCCTTCTATCTTCAGGAATATGTTTTCCAAAAAACTTGTTTAACAAATAATCTCCTAACTGAAATTTTTGATAAGGAAGTTCCTTTTGTAAATATGTCCAAGAAGATGAATGAGAGTTGAGTTTTCCCTTTATTCCCTCAAATATTACATTTGAGGGGGAATTGAGTGCCAAACATTGCACATCTTCCAAAATACTTTGTCCAGCCAGAACAAGCTCTGCTCCTTTAGAGCGACCATATATTCCTATTTTTGTATTATCAACTTGAGGATGATGATATAGAAAATCTTTCGCCTCCTCCAGACATTCTATTGGAATTCGTTCTAAATTTTGGGGTAATCCCTCTAAACCAAAATAAGCTATCGCAAGACAAATATAGCCTCTTGAAGATAAAAGTTGGGCAATATTCTGAGCTTTTTCAATTCTTCCCTCACTACCGCTAACAATAATCACGGCTGGCGCCCTTCTTAACTTTTCATCATAAAATAATCGACCTTGAAAATGCTTGTCATAGATATCTTGATATCTTACTCCCAGATTCATATAACGCCTTACAAAACTTTGCTCCGCGACCATATCTTTCCCCAGCCTGATTTTAATTTCAACACCAAAACAATCTCGTAATGGAATTCTATCAAGAGAACTAGGTAATCTCCTTTTCCTATTCTTCAACGGTTTCGCATTAAAGAATAATCCCATTTCTGAAACTCCTTTATAAGATCCCGAAATAGATGCTGTCTGAGAGGTATCAATCATACCGTCCTGATCAGATAAAAAAATTGCGGTTGATTTCCATATAACATCATGATCTAAAAGCAAGGGAGCATTTATACAGTAATAATCAGACAGGTACATTTCTACACAATACATTGCCCTTGGTTCTAAACCATTAATAGCAATATAAAAAGATTCATCCGCTAAATCTGTTTGTGAAATCAGTTCTATGTTTACAGTCATATCTTCTCCTTTTTGTTAATTTACTTAACAATTATATTTGAAATTTACCGTGACTTTTACCACGGTAATTCTCCCCACACCTTTTCAATATCCTCCATCAATTTCACAACTGTTTTAAGTTCCACCTCGCTATAGTTGTTTAAAACTGAAAAGATTGATTTTTCAATATATTCTTGTTGCTCCTTATGGATTTTAAAAATTTCGATGCCTTTTTCCGATAATCTCAAATATTTATTTTTCCCATTATTCGGATCAAAATCAAAAACAACTAAATTTTTTTGAATCAATCTCCTAACACTTTGAGTTATTGCACTTCTTGAAACTTCTAATAATTCAGATAATTTTACTAGATTTAAGGGCTGATTTTCCCCAATCACAACAATCAAATGTACCTCATTCAAAGTAATGGATTTGTCAACACCACTTTTATGTTGATTTTTTTTTAACTGGTCAAACGCTAAAATAAATCTATTGAAACGATTATTAAATGCAATAAATTCTTTTTTATCCATAATCTCTCTTTCCTTTGTTAATCATATTAACAAAACAGAAACTTCCTGTCAAATAAAAAATCCCCCAGATTCTACTCTGAAGGACTCCTATCTTATTTCACAACAATATTAACGAGTTTATTCGGTACCGCAATTACTTTCACGATTTCCTTACCGTCAATTTCTGCTTTGACTTTTTCGTCAGCCAGAGCAATTTCTTGCAATTCTTCTCGTGATAGGTCTTTAGCGACCATGAGTTTGGCACGGACTTTACCTTTGATTTGGACGACAATTTCGATTTCGTCTTCAACCAATTTGCTTTCGTCCCAAGTTGGCCAAGCCACATAAGAGATTGACTCACCTGTTGCTGCAACTGTTTGCCAGAGCTCTTCTGCCAAGTGAGGCGCAAATGGTGCAATCAATTGGATAAAGCCTTTGGCGTAGTCTGCATAAAGCTTGTCTTCCTTGTTAGCTGCATTGACAAAGACCATAAGTTGGGCAATGGCTGTGTTGAATTTGAGGGATTCGATTTGTTCTGTGACAGCTTTAACAGTTTCGTTGTAAACTTTGTCAAGAGCGCCATTGTTTTCCGCAGCTATTTCTTTACTTGTAATCAAGCGGTAAACACGGTCAAGGAACTTACGGCTTCCTTCCAGACCTTCTTCTGACCAAGCAATCGAAGCATCAAGTGGTCCCATAAACATTTCATAAACACGAAGGGTATCGGCACCGTATTGTTCCACCACATCGTCAGGGTTAACCACGTTCTTGAGCGATTTAGACATCTTAGCTGGCGCTTGCTCTAACTCTTCACCTGTTTCTACATGGAAGAAGGAACCGTCACGTTTTTCAACCTTGTCAGTCGCCACAAGAGCCCCACGGTGGTCACGGTAGCTGGTTCCCAAAATCATCCCTTGGTTAAAGAGTTTTTGGAATGGTTCCTTAGTTGGAACAACACCGAGGTCATAGAGGAATTTGTGCCAGAAACGAGCATAAAGCAAGTGAAGAACGGCATGCTCTGCACCACCCACGTAGATATCTACTGGCAACCATTGTTTGAGGAGCTCCTCATCGGCCAATTTCTCAGTATTGTGCGGGTCAATATAGCGGAGGTAGTACCAGCTTGAACCTGCCCATTGTGGCATTGTGTTGGTCTCGCGACGACCCTTAACGCCATCTTCACGAGTCACTTCAAGCCAGTCTGTCAAGTTAGCTAGCGGACTTTCTCCAGTACCTGAAGGACGGATGTCCTTGGTTACAGGCAAGACAAGTGGCAATTCATTTTCAGGAACAGCTGTTGAAGTTCCATCTTCCCAATGAATAATAGGAATTGGCTCACCCCAATAACGTTGGCGGCTAAAGAGCCAGTCGCGGAGACGGTAAGTAACCTTCTCTTGTCCACAGCCTTTTTCTTCCAACCAAGCCACAATCTTAGCAATAGCGTCTTCTTTGTTCAATCCATCTAGGAAGTCTGAATTGACATGAGGTCCATCTTCTGTGTAGGCAGCTTCTGCTACGTTTCCACCTTCAAGTACTTCTACGATTGGAAGGTCAAATTGGTTGGCAAATTCCCAGTCACGCTGGTCATGGGCAGGAACAGCCATGACAGCACCTGTTCCATAACTAGCAAGAACATAGTCCGCAATCCAGATTGGAATTTCCTTGCCATTAACAGGGTTAATAGCATAAGCACCAGTCCAAACTCCTGTTTTTTCCTTAGCAAGGTCGGTACGAGCCAAGTCAGACTTGAGACTAGCTTGATGTTTGTAGTCTGCTACAGCCTCTGCTTGCTCTGGGCTTGTGATGGCGTCAACCAAGTCATGCTCAGGAGCCAAGACAGTGAAAGTAGCACCGAAAAGGGTGTCAGGACGAGTCGTAAAGACTGTGAATTCCTTGTCTGTTCCCTTAACTTTGAAGGTTACATTGGCACCAGTTGATTTACCAATCCAGTTGCGTTGCATGTCCTTGATAGACTCTGGCCAATCCAACCCATCCAAGTCATTAAGCAAGCGTTCTGCATAGGCTGTAATTTTAAGCATCCATTGACGCATTGGTTTGCGGACAACAGGATAGCCACCACGCTCAGAAGTTCCATCAGGAAGAACCTCTTCGTTGGCGATGGCAGTTCCCAATTCTTCAACCCAGTTTACTGGCACTTCCGCTTCATAGGCCAAGCCCTTTTCGTAAAGCTTAGTGAAAATCCACTGAGTCCACTTGTAGTAGTTTGGATCTGTTGTGTTAACTTCACGGTCCCAGTCATAAGAAAATCCAAGCGCATTGATTTGACGTTTGAAGTTGGCAATGTTTTCCGCTGTAAATTCTGCTGGGTCATTCCCCGTATCCATAGCGTATTGCTCTGCGGGCAACCCAAAGGCATCCCATCCCATTGGGTGAAGGACATTGTAGCCTTGCGCACGTTTGTAACGGCTGAGGATATCAGTTGCAGTATAACCTTCTGGGTGTCCTACGTGCAGACCCGCTCCAGACGGATAAGGGAACATATCAAGAGCATAAAACTTCGGTTTTGATGCATCTGTTCCTGTCTTAAATGTATGATGTTCTGCCCAGTAGCCCTGCCACTTAGGCTCAATTTCTTTATGATTGTAAAAACTCATGGTCTCTCTCCAATTTTGTGATGTTACTATTATACCATTTTTGAGAGAATTTGAAATGTGTTAAAAGAAAAAACTGTATACTGTATTTCATTAATTTTGATGGCTCTGAATTGCTCTATCACCCACTTTTTTATCTTATTCTTATGCGGGAAATCAAAGAGCAAAACAAGAAGCTTATCTCTTATAACACAAAATACTAATTTTAGACCGAAGATACGACTGGAATGCTAATTAATGTATTTATAGTAAATAGCCGACAACCTATGTCGCTTTTTGATTTATGAAGAACGTCGGATTCAATACGATGATCAATAAAAGACTACCATTTGGAAAACAGTAGTCCTTATTGTTTATTTTGAATTTACATAGGCGTCTACAGCGATGATAGCTTGAGCAACATCTGAAGGCGAAATCTTAAACGGCATCTGATGGATTGTCTCACCCTCCATAGTTGCTTGTTTACCAACTTTTATTAAATCATCATATCCAACTTGATCTAAATGCATTTCTTTTAGAGTTGTTGGCATACCAATTTTTTTGTAAAACTCAATATACTTATCAAGTTCTTCTTTTGGTCTATTTTCCAATAATAGTTGTACCAAAGTTCCATAAGCTACTTTTTCACCATGTGTTAAATGATGTATGTCACCTGTCAATGCAGTAAAACCATTATGAATTGCATGCGCCGCAGCCAATCCTCCACTTTCAAAACCTAAGCCACTCAATAAAGTATTAGCTTCAACAATATTTTCTAATGCTGGTGTCACAACTTTAGCTTCACAAGCCGCCATGGCCTGTAAACCATCTGCGAACAGCGTTTCTTCACATTTTTTCGCAATTGCAACTCCAGCCAACGTTTGTTGTTGTCCTAACATAGTTTTTCCATTTGCCTGCATAACTGCACGCGCCTCAACCCACGTTGCTAAACCATCTGCAATACCAGACGCTAATAAACGCTTAGGAGCTTGTGAAATAACTTTTGTATCAACCAAAACTAAATCTGGATTTTTAGAATAAAATAGATAATGATCAAATGCACCTTCATCTGTATAAATAACAGATAAAGCAGATACAGGTGCGTCGGTCGATGCAATTGTTGGAGCAATAATAACAGGCTTTTCAATTAAATCTGCAATAGCTTTTGCGCTATCAATCGTCTTTCCCCCACCAAGACCGATAATACTATCACAATTTTCTTTCTCAGCCAAGGCAACAACTCGATTGATTTCATTGTCAGAAGCTTCACCATTAAATAGCGTCAGAACAATATGGAAACCATACCTATGTAGGTAATCTTCAAATCGTTTTCCAACAATATCATAAACCAACTGATCGCATAATAGAATAGGACGATTTCCCAAATCCAAAATTGATTTGGCATTTTCAAACAAGGCATTTTCCCCCTGAATATATCTAGAAGGACTAGCAAAAATTCTCATATGTATCTCCTCTCTATCTAAATGGAACGACTATTTTGAATAACAAACCAATCGTCAGAAAAATCATCAACCGCCTTTTGGATAGATGGCATGGCGAAAGCTGATTCAAAAACATCTGCTCCTGCTGTAACAGCATGCGCACCTGCAGCTAAAGAATTATTTACTTGTGCTACATTTTTAAAGGATGCAGCTAAAATCTTACTAGGAGAGTTCTGTCTATCAATAGCAAGAGCTAATTGACGAATGACAGAATTTGAATCAATGTTCAGATTTTCCATCCTATTATAATATGGAGCTAGGTAATCCGCTCCTGCTTCGATAGCTAAGAATCCCTGAATAACCGTATAAATAGCTGTTGCAGTGATATGGTAGCCCTCTTTTTTTAGCACCTTTATTGCACGTAATCCAGCTGGAGTAACAGGTACTTTGATAAATACATCATCTCCTGCTTGTCCTCGAATTTCATGAGCATCCTTTAAGATGCCTTCAAAATCTTGAGAAATCACCTGAACATGAATAGAGGGTGCAGAGCCAATCAATTCTCTTACATCTTTGATTCGTTCAAAAAAATTAATAGAACCCTCTCTTTTTGCAATAGTGGGATTTGAAGTTACCCCAGCTAGCGGTAAAATTTCAGACCATTTTTTAATCTCATCTAAATTTAATGTGTCAAGCATAAATTCCATAAAAAGAACCTCTTTATTTTACAATGTATGCTCAGTACGTCCTATAATATCATCTTGGGTTGCCTTAGAAAGAACATTGAAGAATGCAGAGTATCCTGCAACACGAACAATTAAATCTCTGTGTTTTTCAGGATGTTTCTGAGCGTCAATCAACGTCTCTCTGGAAACAACATTGTATTGAATATGGTACCCATGTAAACGATTAAAGAATGTTCGTAACAAAGCAATTAGTTTTAATTTATCTTCTTCTTTGGCTAACGTTTGAGGATTTACTTTCTGATTTAAGAGAACCCCACCTACGATTTCATCTGTTGGTAATTTTGAAACAGATTTTAAAACAGATGTAGGGCCGTGTTGATCCATATTATGTGATGGTGAACAACCCTCTGCTAACGGTGTACCCGCGTTGCGTCCATCTGGCGTTGCTAATGTTCCACGTCCCTGTCCTACGTTGGCTGAGATAGAAGATGTTCCTGAATAACGAATTCCTCCAATAGGACCTCTTCCATAACGTGTATTAGGATATTTAGCAATTTCATCAACATAAATGTCATAAGCAGCAGTAACCAATTTGTCGGCATAATCATCATCATTACCGTACTTAGGTGCATCATGAATCAACATTTCTTGAATGACCTTACCTTCTTCCCCGGCATAATCTGTTTCCAGTGCATGCCAAAGCTGACTTGGGCTTATACGTTCTTCCTCAAATACCAATTTTTTAATTGCAGCTAATGAATCCGACAAATTTGCAATTCCAACTTGCAAACCTGATATATAATCATATACTGCTCCACCTTCTTTAAGGTGTTTTCCACGACCAATACAATCATCAGTCAATGCTGAACATAGAATATCAGGAACTTCTCGTTCCAATGATAAATCAATAGAATTTTCAACAATAACACTCATTCGTGTCAAATATCTTAGTGTTTTATCCCAAGCATTTTCTAATTCAGAAAAGTTCTTCATATCCTTAAAATGACCAAAGCTTGGTGCAAACCGTTTACCCGAAGCCGGATCAATTCCATCATTCATCGTGATAAGTAGAACCTTAGGGAAGTTCATATAACTCATACCTGTGCAACGATAGCCCCATTTCCCTGGAACTGCCGTTTCAACACATCCAATGGCACTGTAATCATAAGCATCATCTTCCAATACTCCTTTTGCAATAAAAGAAGGAATAATAATCTCATCATTATTAAATGCAGGCATACCAAAACCAAGTTTCATCACTTCAATACACTCATTCATGAAACGAGCATCTAAACCTGCATGGTAACGTACAGTTAGATTAGGTTGCGGTAGATGGGTTTGTGCAACTGATTTTAATACCAAATAAGATAATGGGTTAACAGCATCCTTCTTATCTCGAGTCTGTCCACCAATGGTAACATTTTGATATAAAGGACTT
The DNA here is from genome assembly GCF_049738055.1 of Streptococcus sp. CL6.22. Taxonomy (GTDB): domain Bacteria; phylum Bacillota; class Bacilli; order Lactobacillales; family Streptococcaceae; genus Streptococcus; species Streptococcus mitis_DJ. Next base: position 27,312 of record NZ_JBKOTV010000010.1, read on the forward strand.
CCTGCTGAAGAAAATGTATGTGCTTGACTGCGAACCTTATTAATTGTAATTGTCTTAATCCAAAGATTTGTCAGACGTTCAACAATGCTATCTTCTGTTTCTTTACCACTTTCTAAATCAGCCTTCATATATGGATACATATATTGATCAAAACGACCATATGAAAGAGAGTGGCCATTAGATTCAATTTGTAAAATACATTGAATAAACCAAACTGATTGAATAGCTTCTGCAAAAGTAGTTGCCGGTTCATATGGGACTCTAGAGCAAATATCTGCAATCTCAAGTAATTCTTTCTTACGTTTAGGATTTGCATTTTCGGCTAAATTTTTAGCAAGAGCAACAAAGCGATTTGCATATACTTTAATAGCATCGATTACGATAAATATAGAGTCGTAAAAATGATATTTATCAATACTTGCTGGATCTGTTAAATCTAGAGCTGCTTTCGCTTTACGAGCTCGCTCTTCAAAACCTCTTAAACCAAATTGCAACAGTTTCTGATAGTTAACTGCTAAGTGAGCATCTCCAGAATTCATCTTACCTTCCATACCGAAGAATCCTGTTTCCATATAAACAGACACTTCTTCAGGCAACAAGGCACCAGCTCTAGCACGTAAATTATTATTTTCCCAAAACGGAGCAATACTTGTAAGTTGTTCTTTTGTTTCTTCAGTAATATAGAAAACATCTCCATCACGCTTTTCAAAAAGATCCAACTCATTGAGAACAAATTCTAGCGTATATTCTGGAAAAATAGGAGCATCTTTATTGGAAGAAGCTTGATTTCCCGCAATCATAGATTCTTCTTCGATATAGATAGTCATATTTTCCAAAATTTCTTTCAGCATATAGGCGCGTTTTAGGACATTAGGTTGTTCCTTATATCGATCATAAGCGCGTGTTGCTAGAACCGCTCTCTCAGCATCAATATAAGGTTTTTTATTTAAAACATCTTCTCGATATTTGTTCATCCTTTCAGTAAGGCTACCAAAATATTCTGTCTTAATTGTCGTTCTTGCTACTTCTTTATTTACCATAATAAGCACCTTTCTTTCGAAAATATTTTTGTTTCTTTCGAAAATATAATACCTGGTTTTTTAGAAAATTTCAAGCTTTTAACTAGAAAAACTTTAACTCTCTAATTTTTAGCACAAATGTGTGTGTTTAATGATAATACACAAATGTTTTTTTAGAATTATCATGCTTCATTCTGATAAGCTAAACGATCCTGTACTTTAAAGAATGGGAAATAAACTAATGTAGACATCGCTAATATCACCAGCTGAGTAATAACTCCTTGCCATCCACCAACCATAAATCCTGATATAATAGCTGGGGTGCTCCAAGGTAATGTAACTCCTGAAAATGGCTGCATGAAACCTGTTGCAATAGCTCCATACACTATAACAGCTGCAAGTACAGGAACAAGAATGAAAGGTACAAACATAACTGGATTCATGACAATCGGAAATCCAAATACAACTGGCTCATTTACGTTAAATATTGCTGGAAAAGCTGCTACTTTCCCTAACGCTTGGTACTGTTTAGATTTTGATGCAAAAAGCATCGCAACTACAAGTCCAAACGTAATCCCTGAACCAGATAGAATTAAAAATGAATCTAAAAATTGTTGAGTAACAATATGTGCACCATTTTCTAATGATAGATTCCCAGAGGCTAACATAGCTTTATTAGCATCAAGATTAGATAAAAGCAGAGCTGTCACTACTCCATTTACTACCGATTGTCCATGAACACCAAACCACCACAAAAATGATATAAAGAATGCAATTCCAATTGCACCATACAAAGATCCAGTTAAACCTTGCAATGGAACTTGAATAGCAGAATAAATCATTTCTATGAATGTTCCGCCATTAGTCAATGAGCTCGCTAAAATATATACAATCATAGAAAGTAAGAAAATTACAAATGCTGGAATCATTGCTTCAAACTGTTTCGCAATAGCTTGTGGAACTTGTTCTGGCATCTTAATAACAATTTTTCTCTTTATAAAGAAGGTATAAATACTTCCTACTACCAAACCTATAATGATAGCGCCGATAATTCCTTGACCTCCAAACCAAACTTTACTAATAGCATCCCCAATTGCCTCACCTTGTTTAGGGATATAAGATGATCTTAGCAAAATAAAGAATGCAGATACAGATAGAACCCCAGCTGGCAAAGCCTCTACTCCGCTATTCTTAGCATAAGAATAGGCAATTGAAAAACAAGAAATTAGACCCATAATCGCAAAAGTTCCTGAATATACTTGCATAAACGGCTCTGTCCAATTTGCTCCAAATACACTAGCAATGCTCTTGTTTAATCCTTCAAATGGCAATTGTCCCATAATCAAGAATAAACTACCAACTACTGTCAATGGCAAAATTGCTAACATACCATCTTTTAGAGCTATAATACCACGCATATTCACAAACTTCATCATAGGTGCAATGATTTTTTGAACATCCATCTTTGCCATAATAAATCTCCTTTTCTTACCCACTAATCAAAGATAGGGCCAAATCTAGTACTTTTTTCCCATCTAACATACCATAGTCCATCATCGGAATAACAGCTATCGGAACATCACACTTATCACAAATTTCTTTTGATTTATCTAATGTATAAGCAACTTGAGGCCCCAACAGTGCAACATCTAGATTTGGGGCATAATCCGCTAATTTAGACTGAGAAAACGCCTCTATTTCTGCATCAACTCCACTAGATTGCGCTGCAATTTTCATATTATTTACAAGCATACCAGTAGAAAAGCCTGCTGCACAAAACAAACCAATCTTCACCATTATATTTTCCTCCTCTATGTTAATACTCTAGTATTATTTTTTATGAAGTTCTTTTCTCAAACTAATAATTTCTTTGATTAAATTAATCTCCGTCATACTAGTCATGAGATGATCTTGTGAATGAACAAAGAGAGCTGTTATTTCTGTCTTTGTACCAGACGCTTCCTGTGCCAAGAATTTTGTTTGTAGATTATGGGCTTCTAATAAGGCTGCATCAGCTAACTGGATTTCTTCTTCACATCGTTCACATGTACCGTTTTTTATATAATCTAACGCTTTATAAATATGTTGTTTCGCATCGCCAGCATATAAAATTAAACCCATGATAATTTGATCTGGAACAATAATTTCCATAAATTCCTCCTCATTTCACTATGTAAAAAGCTTTTTCATTTGAAATTTTAAAATTTTCTTTTGTAACTATAGAATACAACTACATAATAAACTTGTCAATCCAAAAAACAACAAATAAACTATTTTTATTTATATAAGCACAAATGTGCAATTGATTAAAAAGAAAAAACGATAAACTGATATCAGTCTATCATTTTCACTCGCATAAAATATTTCGAAAAGAAAAATCACCATCTTCTTCTAAAACTTTTAAAATTGTATTTTTATCTGTAATCAGATGATTTACTAGATTAGCACGCAAGACAGAAAGAATCGCAGATACTTTCGTATCACCATAAGCAACAGCTAAACTTTGAGGAATATTTTTTAAATCTTCCAAAGAGATTGCTATCGTTCTTTCCTGTAAGTTCTCATAAACTTCTTTACCTTTTGAATCAAAGAATCGACAACAAATTTCCCCTACAGTTTTAACTTTGGTTAATTCTTTAAAGTCATCCTCTGTAAGCATGTCTAACCATTGATGTTTTCCTTTATTACTAAAATCACCAATCCCAACCACAACTATATCTAAATCTTTCCAACTATTTTTCAAATCTTCAAAATATCTTGATTGCAAGATACCATCTGCTAACAATTTATTTTCTTGCACAATTGTTGCATTCATAAATGTACACTCTCCATGAAATTTTCTAGACATTTCATAAATCAGTGTATTCACATGGTATTTAGCGTGTATGTGACTAGGACCACCTGCTAGAGGATAGAAGTGAACATTTCGGACACTTTTGCTGTGGATTAGATCTACTAAATTACTTAAACTTTTCCCCCAAGAAAAGCCAATTTTCATATTATCATCAATTAAATTCCTAAGGACACCTGCTGCAACTTGAGAAATTCTTTCAGATAAAATTGTTGGATTATCATCAAATTCATTTGGAATAATTTCTAAACTTTCCAGACCATATTTTTCTTTTACATAATTTTCCAACTTAAACATATTGGTATCAAAATTCTCTATTTCAATTTTAACAATTCCTGCATTCCTTGCTTCTGTTAACATTCTACTAATAGAGGTTCTATAAATTCCTAATTTTGCTGCTATTTGTGACTGATTTAAGTTTTCAATATAATACAGATAAGCAATTTTAGAAAGCAGTTTATTCCTATCTTGATTCATACACTTAACCTCTTACGAAACTACCTTAACCATTATCCCAGCATTTTCTAATGTAGCTATATTTTGTTTAGAAAGTTTTTCGTCTGTTATTACTTCATAGACTTGACTTAAAGCAAATCTTCTTACTGTACCTCTTTTATCAAATTTACTTGAGTCAGTTAGGACAATGACTTTATCCGACACTGCTGAAATATATTGAACTACCTCACTGCGCATTAAATCTTTTCCTGTAAAGCCCATCTCTTTATCGTAACCATCTGTCCCAACAAAAGCTTGATGCACATGAAAAGTCTGTATCATTTCTTTTAATAAAGGTCCTACGGTAACCTGTGAATCTTTCTGAAACTCTCCACCAAGAACAATAACACGACATGAATCATAACCTCTTACAAAATTTGCTATAAAAAATGAATTTGTTACAATAGTGACATTTCTTTTTTGCTTGCAAATTTCCTCAGCAAGTAAAGCACAGGTTGAACCAGATTCTATCATTATTGTTTCATTATCTGATACCAATTTTACTGCTTCTTGAACAATTTTTCTCTTAATTTCATAATTAATTGACAAGCGTACATTTAAGTCATCTCCACTATTTAACACAGCATATCCATGCTCTCTGTGTAATAAGCCTTTTGACTCTAATTTATCTAAATCTTTTCTAATCGTTACTTTCGATACATTTAATTTTTCCGATAATGTATTAACATCAATCTTTTCATATTCCGATACTAATTTAATAATTTGTTCCAATCTTTTCATTTTACACCTCCGTTTTATTCTACCAAAATAAATAGCAAAAAACAACAAATTAAACTTTCGTTCGTAATTGTTTTTCTTTCGTTTTTGTGATAGGATAGAATTATGAAGAGGAGGAACTATTATGGAAGTATCTAAAGGAATTATTTTTAATATTCAACACTTTTCAATTCATGACGGCCCAGGCATTCGTACAACTGTTTTTTTAAAAGGATGTCCTCTGCGCTGCCCATGGTGTTCTAATCCTGAATCTCAAAGAATGAAACCTGAAAAAATGAAAGATGCTCAACGTGAGAAATTCACTTTAGTCGGTGAAGAAAAAACTGTAGAAGAAATTATTACAGAAGTATTGAAAGACAAAGAATTTTACGAAGAATCCGGTGGAGGTTTAACTTTATCTGGAGGTGAAATATTTGCTCAGTTTGAATTTGCTAAAGCTATCTTAAAGTCAGCCAAAGATCATCACATACACACTGCCATTGAAACTACTGCCTTTGTTGACCATGAAAAATTCATTGATTTAATCCAATATGTGGATTTTATCTACACAGATCTAAAACATTATAATTCTATAAAACATAAAAAAGTGACTGGGGTTTTTAATCAAATGATTATTAAAAACATTCATTATGCTTTTTCTCAACATAAAACTATCGTTTTAAGAATCCCAGTTATCCCTGATTTTAACAATAGTTTAGAGGATGCAGAAGAATTCGCTACTTTATTTAACTCATTAAATATCGACCAAGTTCAACTACTCCCTTTTCATCAATTTGGTGAAAACAAATATCGTTTATTAAATCGGAAATATGAAATGGATGGAGTCAACGCACTTCATCCTGAAGATCTTATTGATTATCAAAAGGTATTTCTGAACCATCATATTAATTGCTATTTCTAGTTTATCTTCTTGAACTGCTCTAGCTATTTGCATATAACAAGTATCTACAATATATACTTAACTTTTCAAAAGGTTTAGCTAAAAAATTTTGGTTAGACCTTTTCTATTTTACCTTGCTCTAGATTTTTTAAACTGCTATACTTATAATAGAAAACCCTTTTAAGGAGGTAATGGATGTCTCATTCTTTTAAAAAATCTCTCCAAAAAGAAATTCTCCATAGAAGCTCTATCGCAGCCTTTGTGACCTCTCTTTTACTACTTATTTTACTTTTTGGTTTTTCCTATTTTTTACAAAGGCAACAACTATCCAAAGATACGAGACAGATTGTCAAACAAGTTCAAGAGATGAAAGAAGCAAATAGTGAACTCCTAACCACTATGAACTATAAAATGATTCCTGGATTTTTGGATGGTAAACACACAGAGCGAGAAGTCTTTAGCTTATTTTACGAGACAAAGGCTAAATTAAAACTTAGTTCTGATCTCATTATCCTAAGTGATACAGGTGAATTACTATTTAGTACCAATCGAAATCATCAAGAAAGTATTTTATCACCCTATTATCTAAAACTGCTCATTCAAAATCCTTCTCAAGATAAAGTTACAGAAAAAATTGCACTCTCTTCAGACAAGCAACACTACACACTCTTTATCAAACCACTACTTCAAAACCAACGAGTTAAGGCCTATACTATTGCTTTCGTAAATGAGAATGATTTCATCTCAAGTTTCCCAATGATAAATTCTAAATATATCATTACCGATAACTTTGGAAATATGTTTTCCAACAACACAAATCAATTTACTCGTTCCACTCTTGAAAAATTTGATGAAAAGCTCCTACACTCTCGCACCCACTGGTATGCGAATGAACCGCTTATTGTTCAAAAAGAAAAAGTCGGTGCTATTTTTTCAATCTATACTTTTCAATCCTTCTTTCCCATTCCTAGCTTACTCGGGCTAGCATCCATTCTCACCTTATGTATATTCTTCCTCTACTTCTGGCAAGCAAGACGAATTGCTCATAAGATTGCTACACACAACGCTGTTCCTATTGAAAGCTTAGTTTACCAACTTCAAGAAATTCCCAAACAAGCAGAAAAAAAGCTCTATCTACAAACAGGTGATGAGTTTGAGTTTATGGCCGAAAAAATTAATAATATGTTGTATGAATTAGATCAACTTCATCAGAAAATGTTGACCATCGAAAAAGAAAAGTGGATTTTTGAAAGAAAAATGTTGGAAGCTCAGTTCAATCCTCATTTTCTCTACAATACACTTGAAACGATTAAAATCACTTCTTTAATGGATGCAGCTCTCACACAAAATCTGATTCAAAATCTCACGCGCATTCTTCGCTACAGTATCACGGATTTAGAAAAAGAAACAACCATTTGTCAAGATTTAAAGATTATAGAGGATTATCTTATTATTCATAAAATTCGTTTCGAGCACTTTTCCTATAATATTGTATGTCCGGAAACTATCGATAATCAAGCTATTCCTAAACTTTTTTTGCTTCCTCTAGTAGAAAATGCTATAAAATATGGGATGCAATACCGTATTGATCTTCATATAGATATCCAAATTACCTTAGAATCAGATTCTCTGACTTTTTTAGTCAAGGATAATGCTGGAGGACTCACAAAACAAGAGCGACTCTCTATTTTAGACTCTTTAGAAAGTCCTCATACCCAGCATGGCATCGTTAACAGCTATAAACGATTGAGCAATTTCTTTTCTGATGTCCAGCTAGATTTAGGAGTCAATCGCCAAGGAGAAACTTGGGTCAAATTTATAACGAAAGGACTAACTCATGTTTAAGCTCATTATCGTAGAAGACGAACACCTCATTCGAAAATGGCTAGAGATTGCCGTAGACTACTCTGCCTTAGGTATCCAAGTCGTAGGAGCTGCAAGTCACGGTCAAGAGGGAATGAAACTCATCCAAGAAAAAGAACCTCATATTGTCTTAACAGACATCACAATGCCAATTATGGATGCTTTTATGATGTTCGAGGCCACTCGTACCCTTTCTTATGAAAAAGTTATCTTATCAGGCTATAACGATTTTCAAAATGCCAAAAAAGCCATGCAATATGGAGCAGTTGATTTCTTATCCAAACCAATTGATACCAAGGAGTTGACAGAATGTCTTCAAAAAATTGTTTTGCGATTAAGAGTTAGCACTTATCAAGAAACTCCTTTTTTAGAAGAATATCAAACTTTACTCACCTCTATCCAACAAGTTGATACACAAAACCAAATCATTCAGCAAATTCTTGAATTTGTGCACCAACACTACTGCATGCACTTTACCATTTCTACCATTGCAGATAATCTAGGATATAGTGAAAGTTATCTATATAAGGTTATCAAAGAAGACTTCCCAATGACGCTAAATGAATATATCTTACGCTACCGCCTCAAGCAAGCTATAGATAAAATAGCTGAGTCCCCCAATTCTCCCTTAAGCGATATCTCTGAACAAGTTGGATTTTCAGACTATAAATATTTTGCCAAAGTTTTTAAAAAGTATCTCCATATTTCTCCAAAAGAATTAAAACTTATGGATAAAAACCATTAATGTAAAAGGATTGCTCAGGCAATCTTTTTATTTTGTACTTTTACTCAATGAAAATCAAAGTGCTAACTACTCAAATCATAGCTTTGAGATTTCTGATAAAGTGACGTGTTTTGAAGAGTATTACCATCAAAATCTCAGCTACAATTCACCCATCCTTGCTCGAAACACCCATTTCCTATTTCCCGTTTTAGATTTCTTTAAGGTTTTTATTATATCCTGTAGAACTCTACAATTTAAAGACATTAACAATCTAGGTAGAGAAAATGTTCGTAAAAAGGAGATACTTATGAAAAAAATACTATTCTTTCTCTCTTTTGGCTGGATATTCCTTTCTTTATCAGGATGTTCTTCACCTATAGAAGCGGAAACTAGCTCTGAAAAAGATTCAGATAACACTTTGGTTGTCTACTCACCTAACCCTGAAGACCTTATCGAAGAAACAATCCCAGCCTTTGAAGAAAAATATGGTATCAAGGTTGACTTAGTACAAGCCAGCACTGGTGAATTGTTCAAAAAAGCTGAGGCCGAAAAAGAATCCCCAGTAGCCGATGTCATTTTCGGTGGCTCCTACGCTCTCTTCTCTTCTAACGAAAAACTTTTTGAACCTTATATTTCCCAAGAAAACGACCAGATAATCCCTGAATATCAAAATAAAACAGGATTCTACACACCTTACACACTGGATGTCAGTGTTATCATTGCCAATTCAGCCCTTACAAAAGATATTAAAATTGAAGGCTACAATGATCTACTCAATCCTAAATTAAAAGGAAAAATTGCTACTGCTGATCCAAGTAATGCTTCTAGCGCTTTTGCTCAATTAACAAACATGCTTGTAGACCAAGGTGGATACGAAAATGAACAAGCTTGGACCTATGTGAAAAATCTATTTACCCTAGTAGATGGAAAAATTGCATCTAGCTCTTCGAATGTTTACAAAGCTGTCGCCGATGGGGAAATGGCTGTAGGACTCACCTATGAAGATCCTGCCTTAAAACTCTTAAACGATGGAGTTGATGTAAAAGTTATTTATCCAAAAGAAGGAACCGTCTTTTTACCTGGTAACGCAGCTATCGTCAAAAACGCCAAACATATGGAAAATGCTAAGAAGTTTATCGATTTCCTCCTTTCTCAAGAAATCCAAGATAAACTAGGAACTGAAACTACAATCAGACCCATTCGTAAAAATGCTAAAACCAATAAAAATATGAAGGCTATGACAGAAATCAATGTTGCCACTGAAGATTCAGATTATGTCATCAAAAACAAATCCGCTATTCTTAAAAAGTACAATGATATTTTCACAGATATCCAATCTAAAAAATAAAATTTGACTTCCCAATGATTAACTGTCGTACCCTAGTATAAAATCAAAAAGATTACTTCCGTTTTTGTAGAGAATTTTACTCTAATAGAATAGAATCATCGGTTTTAAAAACGCTTACATTATTTTAAAATAAACTTAAATAACACAACGGAGGTATCCATCATGAAAAAGAAATGGATGTATTATGCTGCTTGCGGACTAGCTCTTTTTGGTCTTGCTGCTTGTTCTTCTAATGAATCTGCCGATGGCGATTCATCTGATAAAGGAGACGGTGGTTCGCTAGTCGTTTATTCACCAAACTCAGAGGGCTTAATCGGAGCAACTATTCCTGCCTTTGAAGAAAAATATGGTATCAAAGTAGAACTGATTCAAGCTGGTACTGGAGAACTTTTCAAAAAACTAGAGTCAGAAAAAGAAGCTCCTGTAGCCGATGTCATCTTTGGTGGTTCTTATACACAATATGCTACCCACGGAGAACTCTTTGAAAACTATACTTCAAAAGAAAATGATAATGTTATCAAAGAATATCAAAACACAACTGGCTACTCTACACCTTATACACTAGATGGTAGTGTTTTAATCGTCAATCCTGATTTAACGAAAGGCATGAACATCGAAGGATATAGCGACCTTCTCAAACCTGAACTAAAAGGAAAAATTGCAACTGCTGACCCAGCAAACTCTTCTAGCGCCTTTGCTCAATTAACAAATATGCTACAAGCTCAAGGTGGTTACAAAGATGATAAGGCTTGGTCTTATGTAAAAGATCTCTTCACACTTATTGATGGTAAAATCGGTTCAAGTTCATCTGGTGTCTATAAAGCAGTCGCTGATGGAGAAATGGCTGTTGGTCTCTCTTATGAAGATCCAGCTGTTAAACTCTTAAATGACGGAGCTAACATCAAAGTTGTCTATCCAAAAGAAGGAACAGTCTTCCTACCTGCTAGTGCTGCTATCGTTAAAAAAGCTAAGAACATGGAAAATGCCAAGAAATTTATCGATTTCATCATCTCTCAAGAAGTACAGGATACACTTGGTACAACCACTACTAACCGTCCTGTTCGTAAAAATGCTAAAACAAGCGAAAACATGAAACCAATTGACAAAATCAAAACACTCACTGAAGATTATGATTATGTCATCAAGAATAAATCAGATATCGTTAAGAAATACAACGAAGTCTTTACAGATATCCAATCTAAACAGTAAAAGAGGTTCACTATGAGTGAGATCAAAATTATTAACGCCAAAAAAATCTACCACGATGTCCCTGTTATTGAGAATTTGAACATTACAATTCCAAAAGGAAGTCTCTTTACCCTTCTTGGGCCTTCAGGTTGTGGAAAAACGACTCTTCTTCGTATGATTGCAGGTTTCAACAGTATCGAAGGAGGAGAATTTTACTTCGATGATACAAAAATCAATAATATGGAACCCAGCAAACGCAATATCGGGATGGTTTTCCAAAACTACGCTATTTTCCCACATTTGACTGTCCGAGATAATGTCGCTTTTGGTCTCAAGCAAAAGAAAGTCCCTAAAGAAGAATTGGTACAACAGACCAATAAATATCTTGAACTCATGCAAATTGCTCAATATGCGGATCGAAAGCCCGATAAACTCAGTGGGGGACAACAACAACGTGTCGCCTTGGCACGTGCCTTAGCGGTTAATCCAAGTGTTCTCCTCATGGACGAGCCCCTTAGTAACCTGGATGCCAAACTTCGCTTGGATATGCGTCAAGCCATTCGAGAAATTCAACACGAAGTAGGAATTACAACCGTTTATGTAACCCACGACCAAGAAGAAGCGATGGCTATTTCAGACCAAATTGCTGTTATGAAAGATGGAGTTATCCAACAAATCGGCCGACCAAAAGAACTCTATCATAAACCAGCTAATGAATTTGTAGCAACCTTTATCGGACGCACAAATATTATTCCTGCCAATCTTGAAAAACGAAGCGACGGCGCTTATATCGTCTTTTCAGATGGCTATGCTCTTCGAATGCCGGCTCTTGATCAAGCTGAGGAACAAGCCATTCATGTAAGCATTCGTCCTGAAGAGTTTATCAAAGATGAATCTGGAGATATTGAAGGAACTATTAGCGATAGCGTCTATCTTGGACTAAATACGGAGTATTTCATCGAGACAGGTTTTGCCTCAAAAATTCAAGTTAGCGAAGAATCAACTTTTGAAGAAGATCTACAAAAAGGCGATCGTATTCGTCTACGAATCAATACTCAAAAATTAAACGTCTTTTCTGCAGATGGTTCCCAAAACCTGATAAAAGGAGTCAACCATGGAACGTAAAAAACTAAATATTTGGACAGCCTCCTCTTTCTTCATCTTTCTTACCTATCTTGTCTTTCTCGTTTATCCTATCGTTACCGTGCTCAAGCAAGCACTCATACATGAAGGACAATTCTCACTAGCTAATTTTGTCACTTTCTTTAGTAAAGCCTACTACTCTGAGACACTCGTCAACAGTTTCAAGGTTTCCATTACCGCTACTGTCACTTCCTTAGTTGTAGGAACCTTATTAGCTTATCTCTTCTCTATGTATGACTTCAAGGGGAAGAAATTTCTACAAATATTGATTATCATTGCTTCTATGTCAGCTCCTTTTGTGGGAGCCTACTCCTGGATTCTCTTGCTGGGACGAAATGGGGTCATCACTAAATTCTTGACAAATGCCCTTCATCTTCCAGCTATCGATATTTATGGATTCAAAGGAATTGTACTTGTCTTTACACTGCAACTATTCCCACTGGTATTTCTATACGTTGCTGGGACAATGAAAAGTATTGACAATTCTCTACTTGAAGCCGCTGAAAGTATGGGGTCCTTCGGATTTAAGCGTATCGTAACGGTTGTTTTACCTCTCCTAGTTCCAACCTTACTAGCTGCTGCCCTACTTGTATTTATGAGAGCATTCTCAGATTTTGGAACACCTATGTTAATTGGTGAAGGATATCGGACTTTCCCTGTTCTGATTTATACCCAATTTATTAGCGAAGTTGGAGGAAATTCTGCTTTTGCATCTGCGTTAGCAATTATGGCGATTATCATTGCCTTGGCAATTTTCCTTATCCAAAAATACATTTCAAATCGCTACAGTTTCAGCATGAATTCGCTCCATCCAATTGAGCCTAAAAAAACTACAAAAGGAAAAATGGCTGCCATTTATGCAACAGTCTACGGAATTATCTTGTTCTCTGTTCTACCTCAAGTCTACTTGATTTATACTTCTTTCCTAAAAACATCAGGTATGGTATTTGTCAAAGGCTATTCTCTCAACAGTTACAAGGTAGCTTTCAATCGTATGGGTTCTGCTATTTTCAATACCATTCGTATCCCGTTGATTGCCTTAGTTCTAGTTGTTCTATTTGCAACATTTATCTCCTACCTAGCCGTTAGAAAACGGAACTTGTTTACAAACTTAATTGACAGCCTCAGTATGGTCCCTTATATTGTACCAGGAACCGTTCTAGGGATTGCCTTCATTTCTTCTTTCAATACTGGTCTATTTGGAAGTGGATTTCTTATGATTACAGGAACAGCTTTCATCTTGATTATGTCTCTATCCGTTAGAAGATTGCCTTATACTATTCGCTCATCTGTTGCTAGTTTGCAACAAATTGCACCAAGTATTGAAGAAGCCGCTGAGAGCTTAGGAAGTAGTCGTCTCAATACCTTTGCCAAGATTACAACTCCAATGATGCTATCTGGTATTATTTCTGGAGCCATCCTATCTTGGGTCACAATGATTTCAGAACTCTCTACTTCTATCCTCCTCTACAATGTCAAAACAAGAACAATGACTGTAGCCATTTATACAGAGGTTCTCAGAGGGAATTACGGTGTAGCCGCAGCCTTGTCAACTATCCTAACTGTTCTAACAGTAGGTTCCTTGCTCTTGTTCATGAAAATTTCTAAAAGCAATAGCATTACACTTTAGTTTTCCCCATCAGAAACAGCCGAAAGGATTACCCTCGGCTGTTTTTTCTTATCTTGTTATTCCTATCAAATCCCTAGTTCATAACAAGTAAACCTAGACTGATTAAATAGAAGATTCTTCCATCTTCTCACGCCCTAATTCTCGGTAACTACGGTCGCCGACAACTTCTACGCTAAACTGACCGTCCTCATATTCAAGAATCGTCACGCTACCATTATCGAGACCATGCGGATGCATGCCATTAATTAGATACACAATGGTTCCAATGGTCATTCCGTGGCTCACGACAAGAGCATTGCCTCCACCTTGTTCTTCCATTTCTTTGACAATCGCTTCAAAACCTTCCTTGATTCTGCCACTAAGTTTTTCCCATCCTTCAGCCCAACCAGCTGTATCGACCTCTACCAAGCCCTCAGCCAGTTCAGCATAAGACAATTGGTGAACGTGGTCCACATTAAAGATACGAGGAATAATGCCCATGAAAAGATCACCGTCATAGGCTCCATCAAAACTACCAAAACACCATTCTCTGATTCGCTTGTCCATGCGATAAGGGATTTTCCCCTGCAAGCCAAGTTCATCAAGGATAATGCCCATTGTCTGAATGGTGCGACCAGAATCACTCGAATAAGCGCGCTCAAACTGCAGACCAGATTCTCGTAAACCGATTCCTAATTCTTGAATTCCTCGCTCACCTTCAGCTGTTAAGGGAGTATCGCTCCAACCTTGCGCGCGACCAATCGTGTTAAACATGGTCTTGCCATGACGTACCAAATACAATCGTACTTTTACCATTTTCCGTCCTCCGTTTGCTTCTATTATATCATGGATGATAAAACAAAAGCCACCCAGACAGGTGACTTTTGCAGGAGATTATTATGAAAAAGTTTAGGAGTTCTATTAAATAAAGATATTAGATGAAAATCAAATTCAAACTAAATCAGTGTTATCTGTTTCAAATAATATTAGGAGGTCTTTATTTAATGATTATAGTATACACAGCCAACCTTAAATAGAACTTAAAATTTCTCCTATTTTCTTAATTTTTAAAACTATGAATTGGTGCTGGGATTTGTCCTCCACGAGAGATGAAATCGACAGACGAAGCCCCATTGACCTTCATAACAGGTGCAGTACCTAATAGGCCACCAAATTCAATCATATCGCCTTCTTTTCCTTTTGGAATGATACGAACAGCTGTTGTTTTCATGTTAATGACACCAATTGCAGCCTCATCCGCAATCATAGCTGCAATGGTTTCAGCAGGTGTATCCTCCGGAATGGCAATCATATCCAAACCAACGGAACAGATAGCCGTCATGGCCTCTAGTTTTTCTAAATTAAGAGAACCATTTTGCACTGCAGCAATCATTCCTTCATCCTCTGAAACAGGGATAAAGGCACCAGACAAACCACCGACTTGGTTGCAGGCCATCACTCCGCCCTTCTTAACTTGGTCATTCAAGAGAGCCAAGGCAGCCGTCGTCCCGTGTGTTCCAACTGTCTCAAGTCCCATTTCCTCAAGCACCCGTGCCACAGAATCTCCAACCGCAGGAGTTGGCGCCAAACTCAAGTCCACAATACCAAACTCCACACCCAGTCTCTCACTGGCCATTTGACCAACCAATTGACCGATACGAGTGATTTTAAAGGCAGTTTTCTTAACTGTTTCGGCTACTACATCAAAGCTCTGTCCACGAACTTTTTCCAAGGCACGTTTCACCACACCAGGACCTGAAACTCCGACATTGATGATAACATCTGCCTCCCCAACACCATGGAAGGCACCTGCCATAAATGGATTGTCCTCAACAGCATTAGCGAATACAACCAACTTAGCTGCCCCCATATCAGATAAATTAGCCGTTTCCTTGATAACTCGTCCCATATCTGCGACAGCCGTCATATTGATACCAGACTTGGTTGAGCCGATATTGACTGACGAGCAGACCTTGTCCGTTTCAGCCAAAGCACGAGGAATAGAATTGATAAGAATCTCATCTCCCTTTTGGTACCCCTTTTGTACCAAGGCAGAGAAACCACCAATAAAATCCACACCGATTTCTTTCGCAGCCTTATCAAGCGCTTTTGCCAGAACCACGTAGTCCGTCGCATCTGTCGCTGCCCCAATCAGAGAAATAGGAGTCACCGATACACGCTTATTAACGATAGGAATTCCCAACTCAGCTGCAATCTCATCGCCAATAGACACTAAATTAGCCGCCTTGGTCGTAATCTTTTGATAAACTTTGTCCGCAGCACGATTGATATCCGGATCAATACAGTCCAAAAGAGAAATCCCCATGGTAATAGTTCTGATATCGAAGTTTTGCTCCTCAATCATGGCAATGGTTTCAGTAACTTGTCTAATATCCATGTGCACCTCCTAGATATTATACATAGCTTCGAAAATCGCTGCACTCTGAATATTGATTTTTACATTCAAAGTTTGCCCAAAAGCTTCAAATTCATTACGAAGATAGGTAAAATCTTGTTTTTCATCACTAGAAACGACAGCCATCATCGTGAAATATTCATCCAAGACAGTTTGAGAGATATCATCAATATTCAAACCCAATTCTGCAATTTTTCCAGAAACACCTGCAACAATTCCAGATTTATCTTTACCAACAACAGTTATAATCGCTTTCATAAGCAAACTCCAATTCTTCTTTTAATTAGGAAACCTGAACATTAAACAGGATTCTTTTCAAATAGTATAGCATAATTCTAACTAAAATACTCAAAAACGCCTGCTTACGAAGTTGTTCTTAAGAAAAAAACAATTTCGTAAACAAGCGTCTACTATCTCAACTTATGATGAGTGTTCCCGCTAGGACCGAAATCCTAGCGGTAGACCAGAGCTAGACTAAGAGCACAAGACTCCATCATCATAACACTCAACAAAATTGATGATTTTATACTAATTCGATGATCGCCATTGGCGCTGCATCACCACGACGTGGTTCAGTTTTAAGGATACGAGTGTATCCACCGTTACGTTCAGCATAACGAGGTGCGATTTCTGAGAACAATTTTTGAAGTGCTGTAGTAGAAGTGTACTTATCAGTTGCTTCATCATAGTTTTCAGATGCGATTTCATTACGTACGAAAGCAGCTGCTTGACGACGTGCATGCAAATCACCACGTTTACCTAGAGTAATCATTTTTTCAACAGTTTTACGGATTTCTTTAGCACGAGCTTCAGTTGTCACGATTGATTCGTTGATCAAAAGGTCAGTTGTCAAATCGCGAAGCATTGCTTTACGTTGTGAGCTAGTGCGTCCTAGTTTACGGTAAGCCATGTATTCCTCCTTTATTTATCTTTTAATCCAAGACCCAAATCAATGAGTTTGAGTTTCACTTCTTCCAAACTCTTGCGTCCAAGATTTCGTACTTTCATCATCTCTGCTTCAGATTTTTCTGTCAAATCATGCACAGTATTGATACCGGCACGTTTCAAACAGTTGTATGAACGCACAGACAAGTCCAGTTCCTCAATCGTACGATCCAAAATACGGTCGTCAGATTCAGTGTCAGCTTCTTTCATCACTTCAGTTGACTTAGCAATCTCAGTAAGATTTGTAAACAAATCAAGATGTTCTGTCAAAATACGTGCTGAAAGCCCTAAAGCATCTTCTGGAATAATTGTTCCATTTGTTAAGATTTCAAGGGTTAATTTGTCAAATCCATCATTGCTACCTACACGAGCAGGTTCCACTTGATAGTTGACTTTTGTAACTGGTGTATAAATAGAATCTACAGCAAGTGTTCCAACTGGTGCATTATCTTTTTTATTTTCATCAGCAGGTACATATCCACGACCACTGTTAACAGTCATAGTCGCTTTTAGGGAAGAACCTTCACCGATTGTAAAGAGATAATGATCTGGATTTACAATTTCAATATCGCTATCTGTCAAAATGTCACCAGCTGTTACTTCAGCAGGACCTTCAACATCTAGTTCGATGATTTTTTCGTCTTCAACGTACGATTTCACTGCAATTCCTTTAATGTTCAGAATGATTTGCATCACGTCTTCACGAACACCTGGAACTGTGTCAAACTCATGTAACACACCATCAATATTGATAGATGTCACAGCTGCTCCTGGTAGAGAAGCTAGAAGTACACGACGAAGAGAGTTACCAAGAGTTGTACCGTAGCCACGTTCAAGTGGTTCGATTACAAACTTGCCATAATCTTTATTTTCATCAATTTTTGTTATATTTGGTTTTTCAAACTCGATCATTTAGTTACTCCCTCTTAAACGAAAAGCAGTGTAATGCGATGATTATACACGGCGACGTTTTGGAGGACGAGCACCATTGTGTGGCACTGGAGTCACATCACGAATTGCTGTTACTTCAAGACCAGCGGCAGCAAGCGCACGAATAGCTGACTCACGACCAGAACCTGGACCTTTTACAGTAACTTCAACTGATTTAAGACCGTGTTCTTGTGCAGATTTAGCAGCAGCTTCAGAAGCCATTTGAGCAGCGAATGGTGTAGATTTACGAGAACCTTTGAAACCAAGAGCACCAGCTGATGACCAAGCAATTGCATTACCATGCACATCAGTAATCATAACAATAGTGTTATTAAATGTAGCGTGAATATGAGCAATACCAGATTCGATATTCTTTTTCACACGACGTTTACGTGTTGGTTTAGCCAAGACTTTTACCTCCTATATTATTTTTTCTTACCAGCGATCGCGACAGCTTTACCTTTACGAGTGCGAGCGTTGTTTTTAGTGTTTTGTCCACGGACAGGAAGTCCACGACGGTGACGGATACCACGGTATGAACCGATTTCCATCAAACGTTTGATGTTCAAGTTTACTTCACGACGAAGGTCACCTTCAACTTTGATTGCATCCACTTCACGACGGATAGCATCTTCTTGATCTGATGTAAGATCACGTACACGAACATCTTCTGAGATTCCAGCAGCAGCCAAAATTTTCTTAGATGTTGCAAGTCCGATACCATAAACATAAGTCAATGAGATTACTACGCGTTTGTCATTTGGAATGTCAACTCCAGCAATACGAGCCATGTTTTCTCCTTTCTATCTTATCCTTGACGTTGTTTGTGTTTTGGATTTGCTGGGCAAATTACCATAACACGACCATTACGACGAATAACTTTACAGTATTCGCAAATTGGTTTGACCGATGGTCTTACTTTCATTTCTTATCCCTCCAAGTTTTTCGATTATTTAAAGCGGTAAGTGATACGTCCACGTGTCAAGTCATATGGACTCATTTCGACAGTAACACGATCTCCCGCTAAAATACGAATATAGTTTTTACGAATTTTACCAGAAACTGTTGCTAAAATCTGATGTCCATTTTCAAGTTCAACCGTAAACATTGCATTCGGCATTGTATCAACTACTTTGCCTTCAACTTCAATCACATCGTCTTTTGCCACGCAAAAGCACCTCCATAAATTTCGATTCGATGCCTCTAGACACAGAGACAACAATTATAAGTCAGACTATTTCAGTATAACATTTGTAGCGGATTTTTGCAAGTGTGAAAAACGCTTTATTTCAAATTTGTCAATACTTTTTCGATATCTGAGAAGACATCATTGATATCTTGGTTACCTTCGATGTCATGAACCAAACCTTTGGCACGGTAGTGAGCAATGATTGGTTCCCCTTGAGCAATATTCACATCCAAACGACGTTTTACTGTCTCAGGCTTATCATCTTCACGTTGGTAGTAATCTTCTTCTTTATAGTCAACTGGTGGGTTAAAGACCTTGTGGAAAGTTTCTCCAGTTACGCGGTGGATGATACGGCCACTCAAACGTTCCAAGAGGCTGTCAGGGTTCACTTCAATATTGATAACACCTTCTAGTTCAATGCCAAGTTCAGCCAATGTTTTGTCCAAGGCATGAGCTTGTTCGATCGTACGTGGGTAACCATCCAACAAGAATCCTGTTTCTTTAATATCATCTTGTGAAAGACGTTCTTTTACGATCCCATTTGTAACTTCGTCAGGAACCAATTCACCCTTGTCAATGTATGACTTAGCAAGAACACCCATTTCAGTTTGATTTGCCATAGCAGCACGGAACATATCACCTGTTGAGATATGTGCAACATGGAATTGTTCTACGATTTTTGCTGCTTGAGTTCCCTTACCTGCACCAGGTAAGCCCATAATCAAAAGATTCATGATTTGATCTCCTTATTTTATTTTTAAATAGAAGCAAAAAGACTTTTTACCCCTATTTAAAAACAAAATAGAAGAGGGGAGACCAAACTCTCACTAATGTTAGAGTTAAACCTCCACTCCCTCAGCATTTACTGATTCATACTCAATGAAAATCAAAGAGCAAACTAGGAAGCTAGCCGCAGGCTGTACTTGAGTACGGCAAGGTGAAGCTGACGTGGTTTGAATTTGATTTTCGAAGAGTATCAGTAAATACTTTTATTCTGTTCTATCCATGAAACCAACATACTTACGTTTCAATAGATAACCTTCCAATTGTTTGATTCCTTCAATACCTGTAGAGATAATGATCAAAAGACTTGTTCCTCCAAAAGCAACTGCTTCTGAAAGTCCAAAAACATCTTTTGCTACGATCGGTAAAATAGAAATCACACCAAGGAAGAGAGAACCAACAGTTGCAAGACGACGAAGAAGTTTAGACATATATTCTTCTGTACCTTTACCAGGACGAACTCCGTGGATATAGGCACCGCTCTTTTGTAGGTTTTCTGCCGCTTTTTCAGGATTAATCTGTACAAACGTATAGAAGAATGTAAAGAGAATAATCAATAAAGCATACATGGCAATACCAGTTGGTGAAGTTGTTGCCAGCATTTCTTGTGCTGTTCTTACCCAAGCCCAATCATGACCTGTAGCGCTCAAAAACTGAAGAATAGCCGCAGGCGCTGCAGTAATCGAACTTGCAAAGATAACAGGGATAACTCCAGCAGGGTTTACCTTCAAAGGAAGGTAAGAGCTAGATGGAGCACCTTGTGCAACCTTAGTATATTGGATTGGAATTTTGTATTCTGCTTGTTGAACATAGGTTGTAAAATAAATGATCAACAATACAGTAATAATCAAAATGATTACGAAAATGATAGATGAGTTGATACGGCTACTTGGGACGTTCACAAAGTAGTCCACATAGATGCCCTGAATCATCTCTGGAATTGATGCAACAATCCCGGCAAAGATAATCATAGAAACACCATTTCCGTATCCCTTATCTGTAATTTGCTCTCCCAACCAAGTCACAATCATACTACCAGCTGTTAAGATGATACCAATCATGATAAAGACTTGTGGAGTAAGAGCTGTTTTCAACAATTGAGCTCCAGCCAAAGTATTAAAACCAGCTGTAATCCCGATAGATTGCACAAAGGCTAGAACAAGAGCAATATAACGAGTAGCTTGATTTAATTTTCTTCGACCTACTTCCCCTTGTTTACCCCACTCTACAAACTTGGGTAAAATATCCATTTGCAAGAGTTGGACAACGATAGAGGCCGTAATATAAGGGCTAACACCAAGAGCAAAAACTGAGAAGTTTTTCATAGCATTCCCTGAGACCAAGCTCAACATGTTTAAGAAGGATAATCCACTTAAAGCATTCAAGCTATTGGCATTCACACCAGGAACTGTAATACTAGTTCCGATACGAAAGACCAAAACGATAAAAATTGTAAATAAAATTTTTGATCGAACCTGCTTAACTTTAAGAGCTTCTCTTAATAATTTAAAAAACATAGGTCACCTCTCTTAGATGACTTCTACTGAACCACCTTTAGCAGTGATAGCTTCTTCAGCTGATTTAGAGAATTTAGCTGCTTTCACAGTCAATTTCTTAGTCAACTCACCGTTACCAAGAATTTTAATACCTGATTTTTCAGCTTTAACAATTCCTGCTTCGATAAGAACAACTGGAGTAACTTCAGCACCATCTTCAAAGACGTTCAATTGGTCAAGGTTCACAATTGCGTATTCTTTAGCGTTGATGTTAGTGAATCCACGTTTTGGAAGACGACGGAACAATGGAGTTTGTCCACCTTCAAAACCAAGGCGAACTCCGCCACCGCTACGAGCTTTTTGACCTTTTTGACCACGACCAGATGTTTTACCGTTACCTGATGAAGTACCACGACCAACGCGGTTACGTACTTTACGAGAACCTTCTGCAGGTTTCAATTCATGAAGTTTCATTTTTATTTTCTCCTCTTTTGTAAAATGCTAGCGCCGATAAGGGAGAAAAGGTTGTCTCCCCCATCAACTCGCCTATACGACGTCATCATAGATGACTATATCTAGTTTTAGGGGATGGTATAGTGCACATCCCCTAAAAATTCATTAGTTTACTTCTTCAACTGTTACCAAGTGAGATACTGCTGTGATCATACCACGGATAGCAGCGTTGTCTTCTTTAATAACAGAGCTGTTCAATTTGCCAAGTCCAAGTGCTACAACAGTTTTACGTTGTGATGGAATGCGTCCGATTGGAGACTTAGTCAAAGTAATTTTAATTTGAGCCATTTTATCCCCTTTCTTATGCCAAATCAGAAACTGAAATACCACGAAGGGCAGCAACTTCTTCAGCGCGTTTCAATTGTTTCAAACCTTCAACAGTTGCACGAACAATGTTGATTGGAGTGTTAGAACCAAGTGATTTAGATGTAATATCTGCCACACCTGCCAATTCCACAACGGCACGAACTGCACCACCAGCGGCAACTCCAGAACCTTCTACAGCAGGTTTCAACAATACTTTAGCTCCACCGAATTCTGAAAGAACTTCGTGTGGGATTGTTGTTCCAACCATAGGAACTTCGATCAAGTTTTTCTTAGCATCATCTACTGCTTTACGGATTGCTTCTGGAACTTCTTGAGCTTTACCAGTACCAAATCCTACGCGACCGTTGTGGTCACCAACAACAACAAGAGCTGCGAAACGAAGACGACGTCCACCTTTAACAACTTTTGTAACACGGTTGACAGCAACTACGCGTTCTTCTAATTCAACTGCATTGTCTTTAAATGCCATTTTCTAGTGTCCTCCTATTAGAATTTCAATCCGTTTTCACGAGCTGCATCAGCCAAAGCTTTCACACGTCCGTGATATAGATATCCACCGCGGTCGAACACCACTTCTGAAATACCTTTAGCGTTTGCACGTTCTGCAACGAGTTTACCGACAGCAACGGCTTGTTCAGTTTTAGTTCCTTTTGAAACTTCTTTGTCAAGAGTTGAAGCACTTGCGAGCGTTACACCCGCTACGTCATCAATCACTTGAGCGTAGATGCCTGTATTAGAACGGAATACGTTCAAACGTGGGCGATCAGCAGTTCCAGAGAGTTTTCCGCGAACGCGACGGTGGCGTTTTTGGCGGAGTTTGTTTTTATCTGGTTTTGAAATCACAGTTTTCACCTCTTTAGTTTTAAATCGTGTGCTATGCACAAAGTTGGAAAATAGGTTGATGGTTGAGATTCAACCACTCAACATTATTTACCTGTTTTACCTTCTTTACGGCGAACGAATTCACCAACGTAACGGATACCTTTACCTTTATATGGTTCTGGTGAACGAAGGCTACGTACGTAAGCAGCTGTTTGACCAACCACTTCTTTTGAAATTCCGCTAACAACGATTGTTGTTGGGTTTGGAAGTTCAAAAGTAATTCCTTCTGGAGCTTCAACTTCATCTGGATGTGATTTACCAACAGCCAAAACAAGTTTAGATCCTTGAAGTTGTGCACGGTAACCAACCCCGCGCATTTCAAGTTCTTTCTTGAATCCTTCTGATACACCAATAACCATGTTGTTCAAAAGGGCACGAGTAGTTCCGTGGATAGTTTTCATTTCTTTTGAATCGTTTGGACGGTGAAGAGTTACTTCTGTACCTTCCACACGGATTTCAATATCTTTTGAGAACTCACGAGTAAGTTCTCCTTTAGGTCCTTTTACAGTTACAACGTTGTCATTGTTAGTGATTTCAACACCAGCAGGCAACACGATAACTTTATTACCAATACGTGACATGTTTATTTTCTCCTGTTAAATTGTCAGGCCAGAAAGGCCAGTTTTCACGGGGGTCAATCGATTTCTCGATTTAAAGGAACATTTAGGTTTCAATTTCAAAGTGAATCTAGGCATCGTCTCGCAGGCATAACTTTGGGTTAGGCAAGAGACGATAACGAAGAGTCACAAAGAAATTGGGAGCTAAATATTACCAAACGTAAGCGATAACTTCTCCACCAACATTCTTTTGGCGTGCTTCTTTATCAGTAAGCAAACCTTCAGAAGTTGAAAGGATAGCAATTCCAAGTCCATTAAGAACTTTTGGAAGGTCTTCACGTTTTTTGTAGACACGAAGTCCTGGTTTAGAAACACGTTTCAAATTAGTGATAACTTTTTCACCGTTTGGTCCGTATTTAAGAAATACACGGATGATGCCTTGTTTGTCATCTTCGATGATTTCAACGTTTTTTACAAAACCTTCGCGTTTAAGGATTTCAGCAATCCCTTTTTTGATATTAGATGCAGGTACTTCAAGTACTTCGTGTTTAGCTTGGTTAGCGTTACGAATACGAGTTAGGAAGTCTGCGATTGGGTCAGTCATAACCATTTTGTTTTTCTCCTCTTACTAGTAGTTTGCAAGTTGCACTTGCTAGTTAATGATTGAGCTAGGCTCAGAATATGTTTCTAGGTTTCAATTCCTAAGTGAGTCTAGGCATCTGCTTGCAGGCATAACTTGAGTTAGGCAAAAGCAGATAACGACGAATCACGACGGGGTTGAAAGCTAGAATTACCAAGATGCTTTTGTTACACCAGGAATTTGTCCTTTGTAAGCTAATTCACGGAAGCAAACACGGCAAAGTTTAAATTTGCGGTAAACTGAATGTGGACGACCACATTTTTCACAACGAGTATAAGCTTGAGTAGAGAACTTCGCTGGACGTTTGTTCTTAGCAATCATTGATTTTTTAGCCATTAGATTTACCTCCTATATTATTTTGCAAAAGGCATTCCAAGGCCTGTAAGCAATGCACGTGACTCTTCGTCAGTGTTAGCAGTTGTTACGATAACGATGTCAAGACCACGAGTTTTGTCAACGTCATCGAAGTTGATTTCTGGGAAGATCAATTGTTCTTTCACACCAAGTGTGTAGTTTCCGCGTCCGTCAAATGATTTTGTTGGAACACCGTGGAAGTCACGTACACGCGGAAGTGAAACTGAAACTAATTTATCCAAGAATTCGTACATACGTTCACCACGAAGGGTAACTTTTGCACCAATCGCAACACCTTCACGAAGACGGAAGCCGGCGATTGATTTTTTAGCTTTAGTGATAAGTGGTTTTTGACCTGAGATAAGCGCCAATTCTTCAGCAGCTTTTTCAAGGCTTTTAGCGTTTGATACAGCTTCACCAACACCCATGTTCAAAACGATCTTATCTACTTTAGGCACAGCCATCACTGATGAGTAGTTGAATTGTTCTGTCAAAGCAGGAACTACTTCATTAAGATATTTTTCTTTTAAACGATTTGCCATTATACTTCTCCTTTCCTTCGTGATTAATCAAGCACTTCGCCTGATTTTTTGTTGTAGCGAACTTTTTTACCGTCTACAAATTTGTAACCAACACGACCAGCTACACCATTTTTGTCCAATACTTGAACGTTTGATACGTGGATAGCTGCTTCTTTCTCGATGATACCACCTTGAGGAAGCTCATTAGTTGGACGTTGGTGTTTCTTAACGATGTTAACACCTTCAACGATAACTTTGTTTACTTTTGGAAGGGCAGTAAGGACAACAGCTTCTGTTCCCTTATCTTTACCAGCGATTACGCGAACTTTGTCGCCTTTTTTTACAAACATTAGGTTTCTCCTTGATTTTTCTTACGCCCATAAGGGCACCCTAGCTTAAAGCTAGGGGACTAGTTTGTTTCTAAAAATTAAAGTACTTCTGGAGCAAGTGACACGATCTTCATGAAGCCACCTTCACGCAATTCACGTGCAACTGGGCCAAAGATACGTGTTCCGCGAGGAGTTTTGTCTTCACGGATGATAACTGCTGCGTTTTCGTCAAATTTGATGTATGAACCATCAGCACGACGAGCACCTGATTTAGTACGAACGATAACTGCTTTAACAACGTCACCTTTTTTAACCGCACCACCAGGAGTAGCTTGTTTTACAGATGCCACGATAACATCACCGATGTTTGCAAATTTACGTCCTGAACCACCAAGAACTTTGATAGTCAAGATTTCGCGAGCACCGCTGTTGTCTGCGACTTTCAAACGAGTTTCTGTTTGAATCATTTCAGTTTTCTCCTTTCAGGTTTGATTAGATGATGACCGCTTCTTCAACGACTTCTACAAGACGGAAACGTTTTGTAGCTGAAAGCGGACGAGTTTCCATGATACGTACGATATCGCCTTCTTTGGCAACATTGTTTTCATCATGAGCTTTGTATTTTTTAGAGTAGTTAATACGTTTACCATAGACTGGGTGGTTACGTTTTGTTTCAACTACAACTGTGATTGTCTTGTCCATTTTGTCAGATACAACACGTCCAACAAGAACTTTACGATTATTGCGTTCCATTGAAATTTCTCCTTCCCTAGTCTATTATTTCGCTTCAGATTGAACTGTTTTGATACGAGCGATTTGTTTTTTAACTTCTTTCAAGCGAGCTGTTTGTTCCAATTGACCAGTAGCAGCTTGGAAACGAAGTTCAAACAATTCTTTTTTCAATTCGTTTTCGCGCTTCGCGAGTTCTTCTTGAGAAAGACCACGAAGTTCTTTAACAAATTCTTTTACTTCATTAAGTTTCATGCCTTCTCCTTATTCTGCTTCACGTTTTACGAATTTACATTTAACTGGCAATTTGTGGCTAGCAAGACGAAGCGCTTCGCGTGCAATCTCTTCAGATACACCAGCAATTTCGAACATCACTTTACCACGTTTAACTGGTGCTACCCAACCTTCAGGTGCCCCTTTACCAGATCCCATACGCACACCGATAGCTTTAGCAGTGTATGATTTGTGTGGGAAGATTTTAATCCAAACTTTACCACCACGTTTCATGTAACGAGTCATGGCGATACGAGCAGCTTCGATTTGGCGGTTAGTGATCCAGTGGCTAGTTGTAGCTTGAAGACCGTATTCACCAAATGCTACTTCTTTTCCACCTTTTGCTTCACCGCGCATTTTTCCACGGAATTCACGACGGTGTTTAACACGTTTAGGTACTAACATTGGTTATTTACCTCCTTTAGTGTTTTTGCGAGCTGGAAGAACTTCACCACGGTAGATCCATACTTTAACACCAAGTTTACCGTATGTAGTATCTGCTTCTTCCCAAGCGTAATCGATATCTGCACGAAGTGTGTGAAGTGGAACAGTTCCTTCAGAGTATCCTTCAGCACGGGCGATATCTGCACCGTTCAAACGACCTGATACTTGAGTTTTGATTCCTTTAGCTCCAGCACGCATTGCACGTTGGATTGCTTGTTTTTGTGCACGACGGAAAGCAACACGTTGCTCCAATTGACGAGCAATACCTTCACCTACAAGGTGAGCATCCAAATCAGGTTGTTTGATTTCGATGATGTTGATGTGTACTTGTTTTCCAGTCAATTTGTTAAGTTTTGCACGGAGTGCATCAACGTTTGCACCACCTTTACCGATAACCATACCTGGTTTAGCAGTGTGAAGTGAAACGTTAACTTTGTTTACTGCGCGTTCGATTTCGATAGTTGAAACTGCTGCGTCAGCAAGTTCTTTTTGAACGAATTTACGGATTGCAAGATCTTCATGAAGGTAATCCGCGTATTCTTTTTCAGCATACCATTTGGCATCCCAATCACGGATGATGCCGACACGCATACCAATTGGATGTACTTTTTGACCCACGATTTTACCTCCTTATTTTTCTGCAACAGCTACAGTGATGTGAGCTGTACGTTTGTTGATTGGTGAAGCTGAACCTTTCGCACGTGGACGGAAACGTTTCATAGTTGGTCCTTCGTTTGCGAATGCTTCAGATACTACCAAGTTAGCTTTATCCAAACCAAAGTTGTTTTCAGCGTTAGCTACAGCTGAGTTCAAAACTTTCAAGATGATTTCAGCAGCTTTGTTTGGAGTGAATGTCAAGATTGCGATTGCATCGGCTACGCTTTTACCACGGATGTTATCAAGAACAAGACGTGATTTACGAGGTGAAACACGTACTGTACGAGCCATTGCTTTAGCTGAAGTAATTTCTGCCATTTATGTTCTCCTTATTTTCTACGTGTTTTCTTGTCGTCTGCAGCGTGACCTTTGTAAGTACGAGTTGGTGCAAATTCACCAAGTTTGTGACCTACCATGTCTTCTTGAATGTAAACAGGTACGTGTTTACGTCCGTCATAAACTGCAATAGTGTAACCAATGAAACTTGGGAAGATCGTTGAACGACGTGACCAAGTTTTAATAACTTTTTTCTTTTCGTCGTTAGCTTGAGCTTCAACTTTTTTCATCAAATGCTCATCGACGAAAGGTCCTTTTTTAAGACTGCGTCCCATTTTTATATTTTCTCCTTTAAATGTTGTACCACAGCGGCTTGCGCTCACATGGAGCGCTACCGAGCTGGCGGATTTACTAGTTGCTTACGCGACTAGTTTAATATTATTTCTCGTTGCGACGACGAACGATAAGTTTGTCAGATTTCGCTTTCTTGTTACGAGTTTTAAGACCAAGAGCAGGTTTGCCCCATGGAGTAGATGGTGCTTTACGACCAACTGGTGCTTTACCTTCACCACCACCGTGTGGGTGATCGTTAGGGTTCATTACAGAACCACGAACTGTTGGGCGGATACCTTTCCAACGGCTACGTCCTGCTTTACCAAGGTTTACAAGTCCATGTTGTTCGTTTCCGACAACACCGACTGTAGCACGACAAGTTCCAAGGATCATACGTACTTCGCCAGATTGAAGACGAACAAGAACGTATTTACCTTCTTGACCCAATACTTGAGCAGAAGCTCCAGCAGCACGTACCAATTCACCACCACGACCTGGTTTCAACTCAATATTGTGGATCAAAGTACCAACTGGGATGTTAGCAAGTGGAAGAGCGTTTCCGACTTTGATATCTGCTTCTGGACCTGAAACGATACGTTGACCTACTTCAAGACCTTTTGGAGCGATGATGTATGCTTTCACACCGTCAGTGTAGTGTACAAGAGCGATGTTTGCAGAACGGTTTGGATCGTACTCGATTGTTTTAACAACTGCTTCAACGTTGTCTTTGTTACGTTTGAAGTCAACCAAACGGTAGAAACGTTTGTGTCCACCACCTTGGTGACGAACTGTGATACGACCGTTGTTGTTACGACCAGCCTTGCTCTTCAATGCAACAAGCAATGATTTTTCAGGAGTGCTTGTTGTGATTTCAGCGAAATCCAAAGAAGTCATATTACGGCGACCGTTTGTTGTTGGTTTATAAACACGAATTCCCACGATATTTCCTCCTTAGATTATTCAGCTTCAGCAGCAAACAACTCGATTGCTTTAGAATCAGCTGTAAGTGTGATGATAGCTTTTTTAGTTTTGTTAGTAAAACCAGTGTAACGTCCAACACGTTTAGCTTTTGGTTTTACGTTGATTGTGTTAACATTAGCAACTTTAACACCTTCGAAAGCAGCTTCAACAGCTTGCTTGATCAAAAGTTTGTGTGCACGAGTGTCAACTTCAAATACATATTTTCCTGCTTCAAGTTGAGCCATTGAGCTTTCAGTGATTACAGGTTTTTTGATAACATCATACAAATTCATTATGCAAGAACCTCCTCGATTTTAGAGATAGCTGCTTGAGTAACAAGAAGTTTGTCACTATTTGCGATGTCAAGAACACTTGCAGTTGTAGCAGTCGCAACTTTCACGTTTGGAAGGTTACGAGCTGAGAGAGCTGCGAATTCGTTTCCTTCTTCAAGAATAACAAGGACTTTAGAATCGATGCTCAAAGCTGCAAGAACTTTTGCAAATTCAGCAGTTTTTGGAGCTGTAAATTCAAGAGAATCAACGGCTACAAATTTATTTTCAGCAACTTTTTCTGAGTAAACAGATTTAAGTGCAAGGCGACGAACTTTTTGAGGAAGTTTGTACGCATAGCTACGTGGAGTTGGTCCGAAGACGATTCCACCACCACGCCATTGTGGAGAGCGGATAGAACCTTGACGAGCACGTCCAGTTCCTTTTTGACGCCATGGTTTGCGTCCGCCACCTGAAACAGCTGAGCGGTTTTTAACTGCGTGAGTTCCTTGACGAAGGCTAGCACGTTGGCTGATAATCACATCAAACACAACAGATTGGTTTGGTTCGATACCAAAGATTGCATCGTTAAGAACAACTTCGCCCGCTTGTTTACCAGTTTGGTCGAATAATGTTACATTTGCCATTTTGACTGTATTCCCCTTTCCTTATTATTTACCAGCTTTAACTGCTGACTTGATAGTGATAAGAGATTTCTTAGCACCTGGTACGTTACCTTTGATAAGGATAACGTTCTTTTCTGGAACAACTTGTACAACTTCAAGGTTTTGAATTGTTACGCGGTCACCACCCATACGTCCTGCAAGGTTTTTACCTTTGAATACGCGGTTAGGTGCAACAGGTCCCATAGAACCTGGACGACGGTGGTAACGAGAACCGTGAGCCATTGGTCCACGTGATTGTCCGTGGCGCTTGATAACACCTTGGAAACCTTTACCTTTAGAAGTACCAGTTACGTCAACAACGTCCCCAGCTGCGAATGTTTCAACTGTAATTTCAGCACCAACTTCCAAGCCTTCAACGTTTTTGAATTCACGAATGAAGCGCTTAGGAGCCGTGTTAGCTTTTGCTACATGTCCTTTAGCAGGTTTGTTGCTCAATACTTCGCGTTTGTCATCGAAACCAACTTGGATAGCGTTGTATCCGTCTGTTTCAACAGTTTTAACTTGAAGAACAACGTTTGGAGTTGCTTCAATAACTGTTACAGGGATCAATTCGCCAGCTTCAGTGAAGATTTGAGTCATTCCCACTTTTTTCCCTAAGATTCCTTTTGTCATGAGAAAATAGTTCCTTTTCTATATTTTTATTCAAAAAGTTTTTAACGAGCGTTTTTTATGCTCAAGATATCAAGCTTTAGATTAAAGTTTGATTTCTACGTTTACACCACTTGGAAGATCCAATTTCATCAAAGCATCAACTGTTTTTTGAGTTGGGTTAACGATATCGATCAAACGTTTGTGTGTACGCATTTCAAATTGTTCGCGAGAGTCTTTGTATTTGTGAGTCGCACGAATGATTGTGTAGAGGCTACGTTCAGTTGGAAGTGGGATTGGACCCGCAACTTGTGCACCTGTACGAGTAGCTGATTCTACGATTTTTGCAGCCGCTGTGTCAAGCGTACGGTGTTCGTAAGCTTTCAAACGGATACGGATTTTTTTGTTTGCCATCTTTTTCTCCTTTTCGTCTATTTAAGATAATAGGCTAGCTCCACAAGAAAACCGACGCGGTGTTGCGTGGCAATGCAACCGAGCGTGTCGCAACCTCTTGCATCAAAGCTAAGGCTGTAATTTACAGCACCATAATAGAATAACACAAAGCCCCTGCGATTGCAAGGGATTTGTTGCTGTTTTTTAAAATTTTTAACATGAAAATGTTTTCCTTTTTGACAGGTCATTTATTTAAGTATTTTATAGAAGAAAGTTACTCTCTCTTCACCTGTTCATAGCTTTCTTTCCCGTCATTGAGTTTATCCCAAATCACTACTTGCCCACTTTTGAGAGATTTTTGCACATCGATGATACGTTGATTGGACGAACCTCGAAACTGGAGCATGAGATTTCTCTTAGTTCGATCGTATCGTCCGTCGACAAGAATGTCAATCAATGATAAGAGTTCCAGTTTATCTGGAGTTTCCAACATCATTTCTTCCCAAGTATATCCCGTCCAGGACCAGATATCTTTGTCTGGTAATTCCTTTCGAATACGCTTAACGAGTGGCAAGAGAATCCCCGTATTGAGAAAAGGCTCACCTCCCAGCAAGGTCAATCCTTGAACATAGGGCTGGGCAAGGTCTGTCATGATTTGTTCTTCCAATTCTGCTGTATAGGGAATTCCAGCATTGAAGGACCAGGTTGCTACATTATAGCAACCCTCGCAGTGAAACATGCAACCTGATACATATAGAGAGTTACGCACACCTTCTCCATCTACAAAGTTAAAAGCCTTGTAGTCGATGATACGCCCTTGACTGAGCTCCTCGCTTTTCCATTCTTGTGGTTTGGGATTATTCATTCGCTACCTCTATCCAATAACGCTCGACTCCATTACGAACATCCTCAAGGAGACCTCCATTTGCAAGTATGACTGCTCTGCTAGCAGGATTATTCACACTACAAGTCACAAGGGCCTTCTTAATGTTCTTTTCCTTAGCAACTTGCAAGCCCTGACGGAGAGTTTCTTTAGCATATCCTTTGCCCCTTTCTGATGGACGAATGGAGTAGCCAATGTGACCCCCATTTTCTAGTAGGTAGTCATTTAATCGGAGACGAAGGTTGAGAAAGCCAAGAGCCTGGCCTGCTACGTCAAAACTAACCAGCTGGATAGCAGGAACCCAGTTTTCAGGAATATTGAGGCCCGCTTCCGCTTGAAGATTTTCTTCTAGCCACTCTTCATAAACAAAATTGTTGGCGTTCCAAAACCCACCATCGTGGGGTGATTGAGTCTGTTCAAACTCTGCCATCATCTCTAAAACTGTTTCTTTATCTGCTAATCTTGGTCTGCGTAGTTCCATCCTTACCTCCCACTATGAGAAAAGCGAGAGCTGACTCTCATACTCTTCGAAAATCAAATTCAAACCACGTCAGCGTCGCCTTACCGTAGATATATGTAACTGACTTCGTCAGTCTTATCTACAACCTCAAAGCAGTGCTTTGAGCAACCTGCGGCTAGTTCCTAGTTTGCTCTTTGATTTTCATTGAGTATCACTTTTATTTTTTCTTGTTCTTGTTTAAAAATTGTTCTCTTAGGCTAAGCAAGCGTTCTTTTTTACCAGCTCCACCTTTAGAGTGTTTCTCGTGATAACGAGTCACTTGTGCGCGACCCTTATCGTCTAATTGATATTTTCCCATCTCATTTCTTTCTAATTTGTTACTTGATGGCCAGCTATTTTAATCGTTGAGCCATTCATGTGTTTGACACGCGCAGCGATTTCCTTGTGACGCCCATTAACCATCGGACGCGCTTGAGGATTGCCTAGGTAGCCACAAGTTCGTTTGACCACATCTACTGTTTTAGGGTCGCTATTGCCACAGTTTGGACAAGCAAATCCTCTCTCAGTTGGTTCAAAATCCCCTTCAAAGTCACACTTGTAGCAACGGTCAATTGGTGTATTAGTCCCTAGATAGCCGACACGGTCATAGGCATAGTCCCAGACAGCTTCCAAGGCCTTTGGATTTTGCTGGAGGACTGGATACTCACAATAATGGATGAAACCACCTGACGCACCTGCTTCTGGATAGACTTTCTCAAAGTCTAATTTTTCAAACGGTGTTGGATTTTTACGAACATCGTAGTGGAAAGAATTGGTGTAGTATTCCTTGTCTGTAATATCAGGAATAGAGCCAAACTTGTCTGTATCTAGTCGGCAGAAACGATCTGTCAAACTTTCAGATGGTGTTGAGTAGATAGAGAAATGATAGCCATATTGGTCAGACCACTCTTCTACACGGCGTTTCATATCGCGAATGATGTCTAGCGTGAATTCCTTAGCATCTGGATTGCTTTCCCAGCTGTTACCAAAGAAAACAGTCGCTACTTCATACAAACCGATATAGCCCAGCGAAACGGTTGCCCGACGATTCTTAAAGAGCTGGTCAACACTTTCTTCTTTACCTAGACGATGGCCAAAAGCACCGTACTGATAAAGGATAGGAGCATTGGCTGGCGTCGCCTCTTTAGTGCGTTCGACACGGTAAACCAGAGCATCTTCAGCGATATTCATACGCTCGTTGAAGATTTCCCAGAACTTATTCATATCACCATCAGACTCAAGAGCAATACGAGGCAGGTTAACCGTCACAACACCCAGATTCATGCGACCTGAATTGACTTCTACGCCATTCTCGTCTTTCCATCCTTGAAGGAAAGAACGGCAGCCCATAGGAACTTTGAAAGAACCTGTCAAGTCAACAATCTTATCATAGGACAAAACATCTGGGTACATCCGCTTGGTTGCGCACTCTAGAGCCAACTGCTTGATGTCGTAGTTGGGTGTCCCTTCCTCTAAGTTGAGTCCTCTTTTAAGCGTGAAGATAAGTTTAGGGAAGATAGCTGTGCGGTGTTCTGAACCAAGTCCCTTGATTCGGATGTTCAAGATAGCTTTTTGAATTTCCCGCTCAAAACGACTGGTTCCCAGACCAAAACCTAGCGAAGTAAAAGGTGTTTGTCCATTTGAAGTGAAGAGAGTGTTGATTTCATACTCAAGAGATTGCATAGCATCATAGATGTCTTTTTGCGTTTTCTTCCAGGCATAATCTTCCCGCTTTTCAGGCAAGACCCACTCTTTTGCATCTTTGAGGTGTTTTTGGTAGTTCTTCTCTGCATAAGGCGCCAAGACTTCATCGATACGGTCAGCTGAACAGCCTCCATACTGGCTAGAAGCAACGTTGGCAATGATTTGGGAAATCTGAGCTGTTGCAGTCTGGATAGACTTAGGACTTTCCACCTCCGCATTTCCAATCTTAAAACCATTTTCCAACATCCCCTTGAAATCAATCAAACAGCAGTTGGTCATAGGTGTGTAGGGGCTATAATCCAAATCATGATAGTGGATATCCCCCTTTTGGTGGGCATTGGCTACGTGCTTAGGAAGCATTTGCAGTCCGATTGACTTCCCAACAATGCCTGCTGTCAAATCACGCTGGGTATTAAAGACATCGCTGTCTTTATTAGCATTTTCATTGACAACTGCTTGATCTTTGTTGAGAAGCTTATGGATACTAAAGTTAATATCTGTCGCTTTTGAGCGCTCAAAATCTCTCTGTGTTCGATAAGTAATATACTCCTCAGCCAGTGCATATTCTTTGGCTTCAAGGAGTTCATGTTCTACGATATTTTGAATTTCGTAAATCTTAACCCCCTGTGGAAAGCGACTATGAATTTCTGTGACAATTCGCTCGGTCAGAGCATTTAGGCGTTTTTCAACCAAGGGTGTCACATCCATAACCTTGTCTGCCGCCTTGTGGAGAGCTTTGTCAATCTTGTCCACATCAAATACAACACGTCTCCCATCTCGTTTCTCGACGAAGAGAGTTGGCAAAATTGTAATTTTTTCTTCTAGTGCAATCATATACATGCTCGTTTCTAAAATGTTCTTTCTAAAAAGTATTATACCACTCTAAAAAGAAAAATCAATATCTTGTGTTAAAAATCCTAAAATTTTTAAAAATACACAAGATATTGATTTGGCTATTTGATTTTATAGACTTTAAACTCTGAGTAATCAGTCTTTACTGGTTGGTAATTTTCTTTTAAGAGTGTCTCCACTTCAGACCAGACTGCTACCTTATCGTTCACCACAATCACCTTAGGTTGGTTTTCTTTCAAGTCATTGAGTAAACTAGTTTTATTCTCTTCTGTACTCGTGTAAAGAAGAGGCGATGGGAACATGGATCCAGCCAAACGCTGGCTTTCTTTATACATTTGAACATGTGAATCCCAAATATAGATTTGGTCACCATCACTCGTCTCTTGTTTGACTCTATCTACCACTTGATGTTGTTCTCTATAAGAAGCTGGATGCAAGACAAAACGAGCTACAAAAGGAATTGCAATCAGATAAACCACCACTAGGATCGGTAAGTAGAGATTCCCTTTCATGAATTTTTTCCATAGAGTAGGAACTTCCTCTCTTCTCCGACGACGAGCTCCTCTAGCTGAATGTTTCCCACGAATACTGGTCATCAAAAGAAGGAGTAAAAATGGAAGGATTAGAATCAAACGCGAACCGTGAAGAGGTTCTTGAGAAAAAAGCAACAAGGCTAATACAAATAAGAAAGTAAAACTAGCTGGTACTGAAATAACATATAATCTTGATGCCTTTGATTGGAACAATCCTAGAAAAACAAGGAAGAGAGCTCCTAAACCAAAGGTCAACAAACCATAGAATACAACATTATCCATTAGTTGAGGATTCAAGACCTGAAGGGAATCAATCGGATATAAAAGACTCCCTAGAGCCTCTCCAAAACCACCTGAAGCAAGAACATAATACCCTACTGGGTAAAAGATGAGAGAAAAGCCAAGTGCTGCTGCAAAAAACTGATAAACTCCATGAGCAAGGCGGCCATGCCCAACATTAAAGACAAATAAACCAATCGTTACTACTGCAATAAAGAAAAGACTTGTAAGAGGCTCTATGAAAAATGATAGGGCCAAGAAAATCCCCAGACGTAGAAATCCCTTGTCATGGTTAGGATTTGATAGATAAGCTGCTATGAACGAAAATCCTGCAAACAGAAATGGCAAAGCTAAAATCGTTGCATATCCTCCTCCAAAACCGAGACCAGATACCAAAATATAAAATATGGTTAGGAGTTGCTTGGCTTGTTTCCTTTGTCCCGTCAGATAGTCAGTTGAAGAAAAGAGGAAATAACCTCCTCCTAAGAGAGCTAGCCATTCTACCAAGGCAAAAAGGATGCCTCCTTGGGTAATATAAAGTAGCAAGTAATAAAGAAGACCGTGACTAGCATAATAGCTACTGTAGAGCTGTCCTCCCTGATGTAAAGCCCAC
Source organism: Streptococcus sp. CL6.22 (assembly GCF_049738055.1). Lineage (GTDB taxonomy): Bacteria > Bacillota > Bacilli > Lactobacillales > Streptococcaceae > Streptococcus > Streptococcus mitis_DJ. The sequence goes on from NZ_JBKOTV010000010.1 coordinate 64,023, forward strand.
CCTATATACAAATCCTGAGCCTGAGAAGGACTTACCATATCTAAAAGTAAAGGTATCACCACAGAAAAAACCGTTGCAATCGTACTTCCAATGATGAGTCTGAAAAACGGGAAAGCTACCTGTTCTTCTTTTTCTGCATGAAACTCAAGGTTCCTATCCAGTCTATTTTCAATCTCATTACTCTGTATCGTTTCGGATACTTCTTCTATTCTGCCATATACAGCCATGTCGTTTCTCCTATTCAATTTATCTGTCTTAGTATATCAAAAAGACCTAAAATTGTCAGCTTGCGATGGCTGTTTGAGCGATTTTTTGCATAGTTTCACAAAGGTTTCAATTTCCCGAAATCGGTGTAAATGCGTCTGTTTAAATGACATGATATAATCCAATTCTTTCTGAGTCAGCATCGTCCCTCCCTATATCTTTCTATTCGTAAAAAGCAAGAAAAAGAGGACTGGTTTGTGTCCTCAGTCCTAGATTTCTTATAAGATAGGGGCGAATAACTGGGCAATTTCCTTAATCAATTTTTGATACCAGCTATTTTTTATCGTATGAGGGAAAATTTCTTGAGATACTGAAAAAATCTCCTGAAAATCTTTTTGAATCTCTGTGATTGATGCCGTTTTATATAGCAAAACTGCATCTTCATAGTGATGAAGCAAACTTCTATAATCTAAATTAATCGTTCCAACTGCAGCAAAGTCCTTGTCCACTAGGATTTGTTTACTGTGGATAAAGCCTGGACTATACTCAAAAATCCTGACTCCTGCTGACAAAAGATCCGGATAGGCTCCTCTTGTTATGAGCTGGATTAATTTTTTATCCGGAATGAAAGGAGTCACGATGCGGACATCAACACCCCTCATGGCTGCATTTTTAATACTCTCAGTTAAATCATAGTCAATAATCAAATAGGGTGTTGTGATATAGACTGAATCAGTAGCCTGATTAATCAAACTTTGATAAACTTTTTTCCCTACTTGAGTACGGAAGATGGGCTTGGGTCCACTACCGTAAGGAATGCAGAGCCCTTGGCCAGAACAAGGCTGATTTTCCAGGTGATACTGGTCAAAATCGCTGATTTCCCCACGATTGATGTACCAAGTCATCAAAAAAAGACGGGTTAGAGCCTTGACACCAGGGCCATCTATGCGAATCCCACTATCCTTCCAATAGCCAAAACGTTCTACATGATTGATGTACTCATCGGCTAAGTTAATGCCTCCTGTATAAGCTACCTGACCATCTATGACAAGGATTTTACGATGGTCCCGATTGTTGTAAGCCACCGTCAAACGAGGAATCACCTTGTTAAACTTATGGGCTTCAATTCCTCGACTACGAAGCTGAATAGTATAGTCTCCAGGTAAAGTCGCCATACAGCCGATATCATCATAGAGCATCTTGACCTCTACCCCCTGAGCTGCCTTTTGCTCTAGTATGTCTAGTATGCTATTCCACATCAAACCTTCTTCGACAATATAGTACTCTAGAAAGATAAACTTTTCAGCTTTCTTGAGGTCTTCCAACATATATTGCCACATCCTTTCACCCGAAGAAAAGAATTGTGAGTCTGTTCGATCATAGACATCGGCGTTACTATCCATACTTAACAAAGATTTGATAACTCCGTAAGCCGCCTTATCATCTTCCTTCAATTTCTGGCGGAGAGCTTTACTGTTATCCTCCCGAAAATGCATAGAACCAAGTTTGTCCAACTGCTTGATTTCTTTTTTGGATAATCGTCTTTCACCAAACATCAGATAGAGCAAGGGGCCAATGACAGGAACAAAAGTCACCACTAACCACATCACTTTACTATCAGGTGTCATTGAACGATTGACAATTGCGACAATAGTCGCCATACTCATAAAAATTAAGACAATTACCCATAGAATAGGGGCCATACGCCCTAAATAGAGAAAGAGACCAAAAACAAGAAAAAGTTCAAGTAGCATAATCGAAAGACTAAAGCCATACTTGGACATCAATAATTGAAATTTTCTATATTTCATATCCCCTCCTTGATAGTTTGAATGCTAAAAACAGGTAATTAATACTAGTATAACTCAGTTATTCGGTAGAAGGCAAGTATTTATAATCATTTTTCTGAGCAAAAGCAAAAGAGACCGAAAAATCCAGTCTCCTTCTAGTCTATTTTGATAAAACAATGCGATCAGACGCTTCTCTATCCATATCGTCAATAATCATCTGATTTCCATTAATTGTATAAATCTTGGCATCATCCCCAATAATCATGCGTTGATTGGCAGCATCGAAGCTAACCTGCTTGATTTCTTGATCTCCGTCAGTTTCTACCTGTGTCCATGTACCAGTTGTTCCAGTTACCACTAAAGTGATACGATCTCCTTCGTCCTGACCGGTATAAGTTCCATCAATATTGGTTGGTTGAGCTGTAGCTGTATTTTGTGAAGAACTTGTTGCTGCCTGGTTGCTATTTTCTGTAGAAGATGAAGCTGTTGCTTGTGATTGTTGAGTTTGTTGAGTTTGCGATTGAGCTACTGGTTGTTGAACTTGTTGAGTTCTTTGTGAACAAGCTACTAAGAGACTAAGACTTGCTAAAGAAGCAAAAGAAAGTGTGAATCTTTTTAATTTCATGATGAATTTCCTTTATGCTACCAATTTAGAGAAATTTTCTCTAACCAGCAATTCCCCTAGTATAACAAGTTTAAAAAAGGTGGTTAATTTATCTGCTCATGGTCCAGCAGGTAGCCCCGTACTTCTGAGATAAAATAGAGAGACCCTGTAATGAATAACAGGTCCTTGGTATCGGCTCTTTCTTCAAAACTGCTGATAAATTCTCGGTAAGAGGGAATTGCATGGTAACCTGTTACATCTGTCTCGTCCAGAGAACCTTGATAGTCAAAACCAGTCACCTTGAGTTCCACCTGAGGCAAATTTTCAGTCAGATAAGCCAACATCCCTTGATAATCCTTCCGTTTCAAGGCTCCAAAGAGGATTTGAGGACGATATCCTTCCTGCTCTTTTTCTTTGATAAATTCAACCAAGCGAGTCAAGGCAGGAAGGTTATGAGCACCGTCCAAGTAAATCTGCGGACGAATACGCTCCAAACGGCCAGCCCAATGGGTCTGATTCAAAGCTTGTCTTACAGCCTGTTCATCAACAGCTTCCTTTCTTTCTCCCATAAAGAGAAGAAAGGTTTGTAGCGCCAAGGCCGCATTTTCCTGCTGATAAGCTCCTTCTAAGCCTATTTTCAGCTGTGAAAGAGTACCCAAAGAACTTGAAAAATCACCATTCAGCATTGAAAAATCCTGATCTGCCTGATAAAGGGCAACAGCTAAAGATTCTGCTTTTTTCTGACAAACAAGCCTAGCTTCTGAAGGTATTTTCGCAATCACTGCCTTTTTACCAGCCTTAAAAATACCAGCTTTCTGCTCTGCAATTGCTTCTAGACTATCACCCAGAGTCTCCTGATGGTCAAGTCCAATGGAAGTGATGAGAGCAATCTCTCCAGTTACCACATTGGTCGTGTCAAGTAAGCCGCCAATTCCCACTTCTAATAAAACCAAATCCACCTCTTGCTCCCTAAAATAGAGGAAAGCAATCAAGGTCAGCAATTCAAAAAAAGACAACTGATCATGGGTTTGCAGAAGCGTCTTTTCCATCTCCTTGACCTGTTCCGCCAAACGGATAAAGTCTGCGTCAGCTATTGGCTTCCCATTAATGCAGATTCGATCATTGACGGAAATGATATGAGGAGAGGTAAAGGTCGCAACTTTTTTGCCATGCCCCATAAATAACTCCCTCATAAAAGCAATGGTAGATCCTTTCCCATTAGTCCCAGTGACGTGGATAATAGGGTAAGACTTCTCGGGATTTCCTAACAAATCCACCGCTTGCTGCATTCGATCCAAGCCTGATCGAAAATTCAAACCAATCCGACTATGGAGCCATTCTTCTACTTCAAACATACACATCTCCTTGACAAAAGTCCAATCAATTACCGCATCAAAGCATGATGACTAACAAAAAACGAGGCCAGGATTTTCGTCCCAACCTCTTACCTGGTTAGCTAATAACTAGCTACTATAAATGCTAACGTGGAGTAAAAACATCCACTGGATGTGCCTGCGTTTCTAATTTATAGCGCAGGGCTAAAAACGTCCACTGGACGTTCCAACTCTTCCAATTTCTAGGAGTTGGGGTGATACAGTCTCCCAGACTGCCTGCTCTTTCTTTTTTCTAAAAGCAGGGCTAAAAACATCCACTTGATGTGCCTGCGTTTCTAATTTCTAGCGCAGGGCTAAACACGTCCACTGGACTTACTGACGGTTTTTATTTTTAGCGTCAGGCTAAAAACGTCCCCCGGACGTTTTTACTCCTCCATAAAGCTGTTGAAGACTTCTTCAATCATATTCCATTCGTCTTCTGAGTCTTCTGGGATTGGTTGCAATTCGCCTTCTGTTCCATCTTCGTTTTCGATGAATGAGTAAGCTTGGATTTCAACTTGTCCGTCTTCGTCTTCTTCTGCGTTAACTGGAACTAGGAGAACATAGTTTTTACCAAATTCTTCTTTCCCGTCAATGGTCAAAAGGATTTCAAACAAGGTTTCATTTCCTTGCTCATCTACTAGTGTAATTAATTCACGTTCTTCGTGGTCGTGGTTATGATCGTGTGACATAGCCTCTCCTTTGTATTAAAATTTTCTATCTAAATAATTTTGTAAAATCAGCTGAGCTGCTAACTTATCAATAACTTTCTTGCGCTTATTGCGACTAATATCTGCTTGTTCAATCAACATGCGCTCTGCGGCAACTGTTGTCAAGCGTTCATCTTGATAGTCTACTGGTAAACCAAAAAGCTCTTCTAGCTTTGCTCCGTAGGCTTGACTAGCTTCCACGCGCGGTCCGCTTGTATTGTTCATGTTTTTAGGCAAGCCCACTACAAATCGTTCCACCTTGTAAGTATCAACCAACTCCTTAACGCGGTCAAAACCAAATTGGCCTTGCTCCTCATTGATTTGGATGATTTCAAGTCCTTGAGCTGTAAAACCAAGCGGATCGCTAATGGCCACCCCTACCGTTTTTGAACCGACGTCCAATCCCATAATTCTCATAGGTTATAGATCGACTCCTTGTCCTTTGAGGTAGTAGCGGACCAATTCTTCAACGATTTCATCACGCTCATACTTACGGATTTGATTTCGTGCATTATTATAACGAGGAACGTAGGCAGGGTCTCCACTCAATACGTAACCTACGATTTGGTTAATCGGGTTGTAGCCCTTATCGTTCAACGAAGCATAAACATCAGTCAGAGTTTCGCTAATTTCTTTTTTATTGGAATCGTCCAATTTAAAACGTACTGTTTCTTCAGTAAATCCCATTCTAACACCCTCTTTCCTTAGAATAGTACCATTATAGCATAATTCCTTACGTTCTACAATTCAGGCAGTCTATTTATTTGGATTTTCTATTGTTCTGTCGCGCCATTTGCCAATCTGTCTGAAATATATTTGCTTGGTTCATTCTTCAAGAGATTTTCTAAACCAATGTTCTTCAAATATTCTAACTGAGAAGCCTTCTTGACATCCAAAGCTTGAAAATCAAAACTAGTCGTTGTTTGAAGTTCTGTTGCACTCAATAGTTTAGTTTCAAGCTTAAAGCCTGCCAATTTACGAGCTTCAATGATAGACTCATCCTTCTCCTCCGCCTCAAGAAGAGCTTTTTGAGTTTCTTCCACACCATGTTGGTCAATATAGGTCTTCAACTCATCTGAGACTGGACGCTTTTGTTGGATGGTTAGGCTCAAAAAAGTCTTGTCTTTATAAGTAATAGTTTGGGTTTGCTGGCTGCCATCATCTGACTTAGGCAAGACCAAAGTCTTGGTTACAACTGTATTCTTCTCAGCATTTTCAATAACTGGCAATGCTGACTGAAGCGTATCCTTTTCTGTTTTTGTAGCTGGTCTAGCTTCTTTTTTCTGTCCACAACCAACCAGGACAAAAAGGAAAGCTAGACTAACAAGAACTATTTTTTTCATTTCTTTCTGCTTTCTGTTTAAGATTAAAATAGAATAAGACTGGGAATTGCTCCCAGCCTTGATGTTTATAGAGCTGCACGCAAACGCGCTTCTGCATTTTCTACATTACGGACAGAGCGTGGTAGGAAGGCACGAATATCGTCTTCCTTATAGCCAACTTGCAGGCGTTTTTCATCTACAAGGATTGGGCTCTTTAAAATTCTCGGTGTTTCCATAATCAGATTGAGGACTTCATTGACACTCAAATCTTCAATATCCACTCCAAGGGCTTTGGCATAGCGATTTTTAGATGAAACAATGCTGGCTATTCCATTATCTGTTTTGGTTAGAATATCCAGTAATTCTTCCCTCGTAATTCCTTCTTTACCAAGGTTTTGTTCTTTATAACTTAACTGGTGGGCATTGAGCCAGGTTTTTGCTTTTTTACAGCTAGTACAACTTGAGACTGTATAAATTTTAATCATGTACCTACCCCTTTCGCTACATGTTACTATCAGTTTAGTCTATTATACCATAAAAAACATCCGACTTGCGACCTATTTTTAAATTTTTTTGACTTTTTTCGTCATTTTCGTACTTTTTTCTTGACAAAATGAAATTTACAGCCATTCTTGATATTTCTTGATATAGATTTTTTTCACAATTGTCACGCTAATCATATACAAAATAATGATGAAAAGCAAAAAGATGAAATAAATCGGTTTTAATGGAGTTAGATGAAGTAGGATTGCGAGTGGACTGTAGGGAAGGAAGGTCACAAAGGCTGCAGCCAATAAGGTTGTCACAAGGACTAGCCAAGCTGGACGACTTTGTAAAAAGGGAATTTTGGCTGAACGCAACATATGAATAACCATGGTCTGTGACCACATGGACTCGATAAACCAACCTGTCTGAAACAAGACAATAAATCCTACGGCAGACTCTGCTCCATGAACATAGGCATGACCTGTCGTCATGGGTACAATGATAAAATAAAGCAAAATGAAGGTCAAAATATCAAAGGCAGAAGAAATAGGCCCCATCCAAACCATGAAACGTGTGATGGACTTAGCTTCCCAGGTATGCGGATTTCTCAAAAAATCTTTATCCACCTTGTCAAAAGGCAAGGCAATACAAGACAAATCATAGACTAGATTTAAGATAATCAAATGGACTGGCGCCATCGGTAAAAATGGTAAAAAGATCCCAGAGACCAATAAGGATAAGATATTTCCAAAATTAGAACTCACTGTCATTTTGATATATTTGGTCATATTGGCATAGACCTTACGACCTTCAACCAGTCCTTTTTCAAGCACCATGAGATCCTTATCAAGTAGGATAACATCAGCTGTTTCTTTGGCAATATCTACCGCTGTGTCAACAGAAATCCCCACATCTGCAACTTTCATAGAAGGAGCATCATTGATTCCATCTCCCATATAGCCAACAGCATGACCATTGGCCTTAAATTGCAAAATAATCCTCGCTTTTTGGTCAGGAGAAAGTTTGGCAAATACTGTTACCTCCTCTACTGCTTGGGCCAATTCTTGATCACTCATCTGATCAATTTCAGATCCTAACAGTATCTGATTGATATCCAAACCAACCTTTTCACAGACTGCTTGAGTAACTTTTTCGTTGTCTCCCGTCAAAATTTTTGTTTGAACTCCATGTTCTAACAGAGCCTTAATTGCTGGTGCTGCAGATGGTTTAGGAGGATCTAGGAAGGCTAAATAACCAGTTAGAATCATATCCCCTTCATCATCAACTGTATAGGCATGACCTTCCCTCAAACCTGACTTATAGGCCACTCCCAAGACACGTAAACCTTGTTGATTTAGTTGTCGGACTTCTGCTAAAATTTCTTCTCTAATAACATCTGTCAAGGGAGTAATCACTCCTTGATATTCCGCATAACTGGAAATCGTCAACATTTCCTCAAGGGCTCCCTTAGTTACCAAACTAACAACCTCGTGTTCATCCTTAACGATAACACTCATCCGTCTACGTTCAAAATCAAAGGGAAGCTCATCTATTTTTTGAAAAGTTTGAGCCAGATTTTGCAAGAGGGCGTGTTCTTTTGCTTCCTTTTCAGTCCGTTTGATGATGGCTCTGTCCATCAAATTTTTCAAGCCAGTTTGAAAATAGGAATTGAGATAGGCCCGTCTCAAGACGGTCAAATCCAAGCGTCCGTGGATGTCCAAGGGATATTCAAGGACAATTTCGTCTTGGGTTAGAGTTCCTGTTTTATCTGTACACAAGATATCAATCGCCCCTAAGTCCTGTATGGCATTGAGTTTTTTGATAACCACTTTTTCCTTGGCCATGATAATAGAACCCTTTGCTAGGCTAGCGGTAATAATCATAGGAAGCATCTCAGGTGTCAATCCAACACCAACACTCAAAGCAAATACGCCAGCTTCTAACCAATCTCCATCTGTCAATCCATTAGAAAGAAACACGATGGGAACCATGACCAACATCAAGCGAATCAAGAGCCACGAAATACTATTCATCTCCCGCTCAAACGAAGTGGGGTCATCATAGGTGTTTAGAGTCTGCTCAATAGCTCCCATCATGGTAGCATCACCAACCGCCAAAACCACGGCCTTAGCACTACCAGACAAGACATTAGTTCCCATAAATGCCAAGAATTCAGCTTCAAGAAGGCTATCAGATTGTTGGTCTGTTGCCTTGGTCAAAGCCAATTTTTCAACTGCATCACTTTCTCCTGTCAAACCAGACTGTTGTACAAAGAAATCGCGCGACTCAAATAAAAGAAGGTCTGCTGGAATCATATCACCAGCGCTTAATTTAACCACATCACCTACTACCAAATCATCGATAGGTACTTCTTGAATTTCACCTTGACGAATGACAGTTGCTGTGTTGACAATCATTTTTGAAAGATTGGTGGCTGCCTTATCACTACGGAGCTCTTGAACAAATCGAATTCCACCAGAAATGAGGACTAGAACAACGATGATAATAGAAGTTGTCGGATCTTCTTGACCTGGTTTTGCCAACCAAACATTGGTCACTAAAGATATTGTAGCAATGACAAGCAAGATAATTGTGAAAGGATTGATAATCGATTCGTAAATCTTTTTGAGGATACTGTCTTCTTGACCCTTTGTGATGGTATTTTCGCCATATAAGTCACGATTTTTCTCCACCTGCTCCTCAGTCAAGCCTGTTAGACTTGTCTTATAAAAAGATAGAGTTTCGTTTAAAGATGTATGAATAGCTGTTGCTAATCTTTCTTTTGTAGTTTTCATTGGTTTCTCCTATCTGTACGAATGATGTGTTTCATACACAGAGACCAATCACTTTATAAGGGCAGAACGACACAAATCAGCGATTGGCTGTGTATGTGCGGTTCCGGATGATCGTCAATTTGCATCGTCTATCTCCTTTCTTTGATTTAAACAGTAGAAAATCCCACCATAAAATGGCAGGATTAAAAAACTAATTATCTGTTTTTCGTTCAAGCTTTAACTCCATAGGGCAATGTAATGAGCTTAGTCCTGGCCTTCGCGACCAGGACTGTTGACCAACGAGTAGTGTCTCCACTGCTTTGCGGTAGTCATCCGTATCCCTATGGTAGCCTCACCTACCGTTTTCGTCTTTCAGTATAAACCTTTAAATTTTAAAAGTCAATCATTTGAATTGTTTGACTCTTAAATGACTATCAACTCTTTTGGAGCAAGTGTCAATAATTCACAACCTGTCTCTGTAATCAGGATGTCATCCTCGATACGAACGCCGTATTTGCCTTCAATATAAATACCTGGTTCATCGGTCAAGGCCATACCTGCCTTGATAGTTTCTGTAGAAGTTTGGCTAAAGTAAGGCTCTTCATGGATATCAAGTCCAATACCGTGTCCGATACCGTGGGTAAAGTAGTCGCCATAGCCTGCCTCGATGATAATATCACGAGGAATTTTGTCAAAGTCACGGAAACCTAAGCCTGCCTTAGCTTGGTCAATCAAGGCTTGATTAGCTTTGAGAACCGTATTATAAATCTCTGCCTGCTCGTCACTGACATGCCCCAAGTAGATAGTCCGTGTCATATCGCTGACATAGTGGTCGTAGAGACAGCCGAAGTCCATGGTAATAGCTTCTCCCAGCTCCACTGGTTTGTGCATGGGATGGGCATGAGGTTTCGAAGAGTTGATGCCACTTGCTAAAATAGTATCAAAAGACAAGCCAGATGCTCCCAACTCACGCATGCGGAAGTCAAGGAAGTTGGCAATCTCAATTTCAGTCTTTCCTGGTTTGATAAAGTCAAGCGCGTCGCGGAAAGCTTGGTCTGAGATAGAACAAGCCTTGCGAATCGCTGCAATCTCTGCCTCATCCTTAATCATTCGAAGACCTTCAACAAACTGAGTTTGTGGAAGCAAGTCAATTCCTTCAAAGGTTGCCTTCATACGGTGATAATAAGACACCGAAATCTCATCCTCAAAACCGATGCGAGACAAGCCCATATCCTTAACAATCCCTGCAATGACAGCCAATTCGTCACGGTCAGCCACAATCTCAAACCCACTGGTTTCTTGTTTGGCTGCAATGATATAGCGAGAGTCTGTCACCAAGACCTGTCGGTCACGGCTGATAAAGACTGTTCCGTTTGAGCCCCAAAAACCAGTCAGGTAATAGACGTTTTTAAGGTTATTGATGATGATACCATCTAGTTCTTTTTCTTGCATTTTAGCTAGAAATGCTTGTACACGTTTATTCATGATGTAACTTTCCTTTCAAATACTGTCCTGTGTAGCTGGCTTCGTTGGCCGCTACTTCTTCTGGAGTTCCTGTTGCGATGATGGTTCCACCACCGACACCGCCCTCAGGTCCCAAGTCAATAATATGGTCTGCCGTCTTAATAACATCTAGATTGTGCTCGATAACAAGGACTGTATTACCATCGTCTACAAAGCGAGCTAAAACCTTGAGCAAGCGAGCGATATCCTCAGTATGAAGCCCTGTCGTCGGCTCATCCAAAATGTAGAAAGATTTTCCTGTCGATCGTTTGTGAAGTTCGCTAGCCAACTTCATACGCTGGGCTTCTCCCCCAGAAAGGGTGGTAGCTGGTTGACCTAGCGTCACATAGCCCAGTCCCACATCCTTGATAGTCTGAAGTTTACGCTGAATTTTCGGAATGTGTTGGAAAAACTCCACCGCATCATTGACGGTCATATCCAAGACCTGCGAGATATTTTTTTCCTTGTAATGAACTTCTAGGGTTTCACTGTTGTAGCGGGTTCCATGGCAAACCTCACAAGCCACGTAAACATCTGGCAAGAAGTGCATCTCAATCTTGATAATCCCATCACCTGAGCAGGCTTCACAACGACCACCCTTGACATTGAAACTGAAACGCCCCTTCTTATAACCTCGAATCTTGGCTTCATTAGTCTGAGCAAAGAGGTCACGTATATCGTCAAAGACTCCCGTATAGGTAGCAGGGTTAGACCTTGGTGTTCGTCCGATAGGGCTCTGGTCAATATCAATCAAGCGGTCTACATGCTCAATCCCTGTAATAGTCTTAAATTTACCAGGTTTGTCTGAATTACGGTTGAGCTTCTGGGCAATAGCTTTTTTGAGGATGCTGTTGATCAAGGTCGATTTCCCTGAACCTGATACACCTGTCACCGCGATGAATTTTCCTAGTGGGAAGCAAGCTGTGACATTTTGCAAGTTGTTCTCACGCGCTCCTGTAATCTCGATAAAACGACCATTCCCCACACGGCGCTCTTCTGGCACTGGAATGGCACGTTTACCTGACAAGTACTGGCCTGTGATAGACTTGCTGTTGCGAGCCACCTGTTTGGGCGTACCTGCAGCGACAATCTCTCCACCAAAAACACCTGCACCGGGACCAACGTCAATCAGATAATCAGCTTCGCGCATGGTATCTTCGTCGTGTTCCACCACGATGAGAGTATTGCCCAAATCACGCATCTTTTTCAGACTGGCAATCAGGCGGTCATTGTCCCTCTGATGAAGGCCAATTGACGGCTCATCCAATATATAGAGGACTCCTGATAGGTTGGAACCAATCTGAGTTGCCAAACGAATACGCTGACTTTCCCCACCTGAAAGGGTTCCTGCCGAACGTGACAGAGTCAGATAATTAAGACCCACGTTATTAAGGAAGGTCAAACGATCCTTGATTTCCTTGAGAATAGGCCGAGCAATGATGGCTTCATTTTCAGACAAGGTTAACTGGCTCACTAACTCCAAGTGGTCTGCGATAGACAGGTCTGAGATTTCTCCGATATGTGGTCCTTGCTCGCCACCCACACGGACAGACAAGGCCTGGTCATTGAGACGATAGCCGTGACAGGTTCCGCAGGTCAGCTCATTCATGTAGAGACGCATCTGGGTGCGAGTATAATCGCTATTAGTTTCATGGTAACGACGTTTGATATTATTGACAACTCCTTCAAACGGAATGTCAATATCGCGTACACCACCAAATTCATTCTCATAGTGGAAATGGAATTCCTTACCATCTGATCCATAGAGAATCAAGTTCTTATCCTCTTCTGACAAGTCCTCAAAAGGCTTATCCATATCCACTCTAAAAGCTGTCATAGCCTGTTCTAGCATGTTTGGATAGTAGTTGGATGAGATAGGATTCCAAGGAGCCAATGCTCCCTCACGTAAGGTTTTACTGGCATCTGGAACTATCAAATCAGTATCCACCTCCAGCTTGATGCCCAAGCCATCACACTCACTACAAGAACCAAAAGGAGCATTGAAAGAGAAGAGACGTGGCTCTAACTCTGGAACAGTAAATCCACAAACTGGACAGGCATAATGCTCAGAAAACAACAACTCAGAGTCGTCCATAGTGTCGATAATGACATAACCTTCTGCAATACGAAGGGCAGCCTCAATGGAATCAAAGAGACGACTACGAATGCCCTCCTTGATGACAATACGGTCAACCACGACATCGATATTGTGTTGCTTACTCTTAGACAACTCTGGCACTTCGGTTACATCATAGACTTCACCATCCACACGGACACGAACATACCCATCTTTCTGAACCTTCTCAATAACACTCTTATGTTGGCCTTTTTTCTTGCGGATGACAGGGGCCAAGATCTGCAAGCGCTGGCGTTCAGGCAATTCTAAAACCTTATCCACGATTTGCTCCACAGAAGAAGCCTTGATAGCTCCATGCCCGTTAATACAGTAAGGCGTCCCCACACGTGCGTAGAGGAGACGCAGATAGTCATTGATTTCAGTCGTTGTTCCCACCGTCGAGCGAGGATTTTTACTAGTCGTTTTCTGGTCGATGGAAATAGCGGGGCTGAGACCATCAATAGCATCTACATCAGGCTTCTCCATATTCCCCAAGAATTGACGAGCGTAGGCTGACAAACTCTCCACATAGCGACGTTGACCCTCCGCATAGAGGGTATCAAAGGCCAGACTGGATTTCCCTGAACCTGACAAGCCGGTCACGACAACCAACTTGTCTCGTGGAATTTCCACGTCAATATTTTTTAAATTATGGGCACGCGCCCCATGAATGACAATTTTATCTTGCATCTTTGTTCTTTCTAGTCCATTATTGCTTACCATTATACCAAAAAAAGTGAGATTCTATTACCCAAAAGGCCGATTTTGTAGTATAATAGTACGGTGTGAAAAAATCTGAAAAATGAGAAAGGATAAGGGATATGAAACAAGTTTTTCTCTCTACAACAACTGAATTTAAAGAGATCGATACGCTTGAACCGGGTACTTGGATCAATCTCGTCAATCCGACTCAAAATGAATCACTCGAAATCGCTAATGCCTTCGATATCGATATTGCCGACCTTCGAGCACCGCTCGATGCAGAAGAAATGTCTCGTATTACAATTGAAGACGAGTACACCCTGATTATCGTTGACGTGCCGGTCACAGAAGAAAGAAATAATCGCACCTACTACGTAACCATCCCGCTTGGTATTATCATCACCGAGGAAACCATTATCACTACTTGTTTGGAACCATTACCAGTCCTCGATGTCTTTATCAACCGTCGTTTGCGTAATTTCTATACCTTCATGCGTTCGCGTTTTATCTTCCAGATTCTCTATCGCAATGCAGAGCTTTACCTAACAGCCCTTCGTTCGATTGACCGTAAGAGTGAACAAATCGAAAGTCAACTGCATCAATCAACTCGTAATGAAGAATTGATTGAGCTCATGGAATTGGAAAAAACCATCGTCTATTTCAAGGCTTCCCTCAAAACAAATGAACGTGTGATTAAGAAATTGACCAGCTCAACCAGCAATATCAAGAAATACCTTGAGGACGAAGACCTGCTTGAAGACACCCTGATTGAAACCCAACAGGCCATCGAGATGGCAGACATTTATGGAAACGTCTTGCATTCTATGACAGAGACCTTCGCCTCTATCATTTCTAACAACCAGAACAACATTATGAAAACCTTGGCCCTTGTGACCATCGTCATGTCCATCCCAACCATGGTCTTTTCTGCCTACGGGATGAACTTTAAGGATAATGAAATCCCCCTAAACGGTGAGCCAAATGCCTTCTGGTTAATCGTCTTTATCGCCTTTGCTATGAGTGTCTCGCTCACTCTCTATCTCATCCATAAAAAATGGTTCTAAGAGGAGTTCCTATGTCTCAGATTGATCTACAAAAATTAACAAAGAAAAACCAAGAGTTTATCCACATCGCTACCCAACAATTCATCAAAGATGGAAAAACAGACGCTGAAATCAAGGCTATCTTTGAGGAAGTTATTCCCCAAATCCTTGAGGAGCAAGCCAAGGGTACGACTGCTCGTTCCCTCTATGGCGCACCGACCCACTGGGCTCATAGTTTCACTGTCAAGGAACAATATGAAAAAGAGCATCCAAAAGAAAATGATGATCCAAAACTCATGATTATGGACTCAGCCCTTTTCATCACTAGCCTCTTTGCCCTCGTCAGCGCCCTCACAACTTTCTTTGCAGCAGATCAGGCTTTCGGCTATGGACTTGTCACTCTCCTGCTAGTTGGACTTGTTGGTGGATTTGCCTTCTACTTGATGTACTACTTTGTTTACCAATACTATGGACCAGATATGGACCGCAGCCAACGTCCACCTTTCTGGAAATCTGTACTGGTTATCCTAGCTTCTATGTTCCTTTGGTTGCTTGTCTTCTTTGCAACAAGCTTCCTACCAGCTAGCCTTAACCCAGTACTTGCTCCAGTGCCACTGGCTATTATCGGAGCAGCCCTCCTAGCCCTTCGCTTCTATCTCAAGAAACGCTTGAATATCCGTAGCGCAAGTGCAGGACCAACACGTTATTAAGAGAATGATAAAAGCAACTGCAGGTGCGGTTGCTTTTTTACTACTTTCCTGATTTAAAAGTATTCTTCTGACATCCCACATAGCTTTCTCTTATCTTTTGTGATAAAATAGGCTCAATCTATTTCTAGGAGGATGAGATATGGTTTCTACTATTGGTATTGTTAGTTTATCTAGTGGCATTATCGGTGAAGACTTTGTCAAACACGAAGTGGACTTGGGTGTCCAACGTCTCAAGGATTTGGGACTCAATCCTATCTTTTTGCCCCATTCGTTAAAAGGATTAGACTTTATCAAGGACCATCCTGAAGCCCGTGCGGAGGATTTGATGCAGGCCTTTTCGGACGATAGCATCGACATGATCCTATGCGCCATCGGTGGAGACGATACCTATCGCTTACTACCTTATCTTTTTGAAAATGACCAACTCCAAAAGGTTATCAAACAAAAAATATTTCTTGGTTTCTCAGATACAACCATGAACCATCTCATGTTGCATAAACTAGGTGTTAAAACTTTTTATGGTCAATCCTTTTTAGCAGACATTTGTGAATTGGACAAGGAGATGTTGCCCTATAGCTTTCACTACTTTAAAGAATTGATTGAGACTGGAAGAATCTCAGAAATCCGCCCTAGTCACGTTTGGTATGAGGAACGAACTGATTTTAGTCCCAAGGCTCTGGGGACAGCTCGTGTCAGTCATGCAAACACTGGTTTTGACTTGTTGCAAGGAAATGCCCAGTTCGAGGGAGAAATCCTCGGTGGTTGCCTTGAATCCCTCTACGATATCTTTGACAACTCTCGATACACAGACAGCACGGAGCTCTGTCAAAAGTACAAACTTTTCCCTGACTTGTCAGACTGGGAAGGTAAGATCCTCTTGCTAGAGACAAGCGAAGAAAAGCCTGAGCCGGAAGACTTCAAAAAGATGTTGCGGGCTTTAAAGAACGCTGGTATATTCGAGGTCATCAGTGGACTCCTGGTCGGAAAACCTATGGATGAAACTTTCTATGACAACTATAAAGAGGCACTATTGAATATTATTGACAGCAATATCCCGATTATCTATAATCTAAATGTCGGCCACGCAACTCCAAGAGCCATTGTACCCTTTGGGGTCCATGCTCATGTAGATGCACAGGAACAAGTCATTCGCTTTGACTATAACAAAAAATAAATAGTTTCTCTATTTTTGTGCTTTTGTATTCGTTTTCGTTACAATTTGTATCTGAATTTATTGCATTTCGCTAATTTCTATGATATCCTTTTGAAGGAGGTGTATATGACAAAACAAAAAATTAATCGAATCGTAGGTTCTATTGGTGCCTTTATTGGAATTATAGTATTTATTGCCTACATACCTCAAATTATCGCTAATTTACAAGGAAATAAAGCTCAACCATTTCAACCTTTATCAGCTGCTATATCTTGCTTAATCTGGGTTATTTATGGATGGACAAAAGAACCTAAGAAGGATTGGATACTAATCATTCCAAATTCAGCCGGTGTTATTTTAGGTGGAATCACTTTTTTGACTTCACTCTAACAAATCTAATAGTATATATAAAAAGCTGGGAAAAGTTTCTCAGCTTTTTTCTATATTCTCAGATATGCTAGTTACCTGTACATACTAATGACCGCTTTTCCACTCACAATCATTCTCGTGGTCGTCAATCAGGCCTGCTGCCTGTAGAAAAGACAAGACGGCGACTGGGCCTGTGAACTTGAAGCCTCGTTTTTTGAGATCTTTTGCTAACTTCTCAGACAGAGGTGTTTTAGCTGGGGCTTGGCGGTAATCGGGAACATCGTTAACGATCGTTTTCCCCTCAACAAAGGACCAAAGATAGGCATCAAAAGAGCCATATTCTTCCTGTAGTCGTAAAAATGCTTGGGCGTTAGCGCGTGTAGCAAAAATCTTGGCTCTATTTCGGATGATAGCTGGATTATCCAGCAAGGCTTCCAATTCGGTATCGGACATCTCTGCGACTGCTTGAATTTGATAGCCATGAAATGCTTCTCGGAAAGCCTGGCGTTTGTTTAGTACCGTTTCCCAAGACAGGCCTGCCTGATAGGTTTCCATACACAACAACTCAAACAATGCTTGGTCATCATGGAGGGGTTGGCCCCACTCCTCATCATGATAGGCGATGTAGAGCGGATTGGTCATCTTGACCCACGAACAACGTTTTGTCATGCTCTGCTCCTATTTGACCAACATTTTAAGGGCCGACTTGATATAGTTCTCAGCTGTATCTGTCGTTCCTTCAAAGAATTTCTTGATTTTCTTGAGCTCAGTTGCCTTGTAGCCCAGAGCCAACATGGCCTCCATAGCTTCTTCCAATTCTTGGTTTTCAGCGCTATCTTGCACTGCCACCTTGGCAGGAAGATCATCTCCTGCAACTACTACCTTGCCTTCCAAGTCCAACACCATCTGTTGGGCTGTTTTCTTGCCAATTTTAGGGAACTTAGTCAAGTAGGTGATGTTCTTGGTTTCAATTGCTTGAACCAAACCAGCATTGTCATCGGCAGCTATAATAGCAAGAGCTGATACAGGACCAATCCCAGAAACCGAAATCAGACTGAGAAAGAGTTTTTTCTCGTCTTCTGAGCGAAATCCATAAAGCAAATGGGCGTCCTCACGCACAACCTGATGCACATAAATTTGAGCCTCTTGATTGACCTGTCCCGAGTAAGCATAGGGATTGGCTACATGCAGGATATAACCAATACCGTTGGTTTCAAGAACAATGTATTTAGCAGTGATTTTGGTAATGATTCCTTTTAAATATTCGTACATGGTTTTCCTTTTAGTTTAATATTTCCCCAACTCACGGAGACTGGTGTGATTTTCCTGAATACGTCGGAACATCTTTTCCATATCTGACTTGGTAAAATGCACCAAAACAGGACGTCCGTGGGGACAGTTGTAGGGATTATCACATTGAGAGAGCTGATAGAGGAGTTGTCTAGCTGAATGATCATCAATACGATGATTGGCCTTGATAGATCGCTTGCAAGACATCATGATAGCCAGCTCTGCCCGGTATTTCTTGATAGAAACTTCCTTGGTCAAGAGGAGCATGTCGCACATCTCATAGATGCCTGATTCAATCTCTTCTTCTGCCATCCAAATAGGATGTTCACGTAAGATAAATTGATTTTCTCCGTACTCTGCTAGAAAGACCCCAACTTCCTCCAAAAGTGCCATTCTTTCCTTGAGACGGAGGGCATCATCCGCTGGAAATTCAAAGATATAGGGCACTAGGAGTTGCTGCTGGCTCTGGTCAACATTGCCAATGCTTTCACGGTACTCCTCGTACTTGACCCGTTCCTGAGCTGCGTGTTGGTCTATGATGTAGAGCCCATCTCTCCCCTGGGCAAAGAGATAGGTTCCATGCATTTGCCCGAAAAATTCCAACTCTGGGAAGCTTGATGATTCTTCTCGCTCCAGCTTATCATATGCCTTATCCAGACTGGTTAAATCTAACTCTGGGTGATCTAGCTGGTCGTAGTTAGCAGGCTTTCTCTCTGCAAAATGCAGTTTTGCTGGCTTGGTCAATTGATCCAAGGTTTCCTTGGCAAACAAGGTCAAGTCTTGCCTTTCCTCAGTTAATTCTACCTGATAATCAGCCACCTCAGCTTGACTGGATCTATTTGCCTCTGTTTTCTCATAGTAGAGCGTATTTTCTTTGAGTGGGAGAATGGTCTGCTCCACCTTTTGACGATTGCGCACAGTCGATTTGGCAAGATTTTCCAAGGCATCTGGTATCAAGGTTTGCTCCTTGAGACTGTTGGAAATAGCTTCTGAGACCAGCGTCATCAGTTCTTTTTCCTTGGAAATCCGCACTTCTTGCTTGGTTGGATGCACATTGACATCCGCTAGATAAGGGTCAATATGGATATGAATGACAGCCAGTGGAAAACGTCCTACCATGAGCTTACTTCCGTAACCATCTAAAATAGCACGATTGAGTAGGAAATTCTTGATATAACGACCATTGATGAAAAGGCTGATATAGTTGCGATTGGCCCGAGTTAACTCAGGCAAGGACACAAAACCTGAAATTTCGAAATCTAGGTCAGAGTTCTCAATTTCAATCATCTTCTTGGCACTGGCTAAACCGTAAATCCCTGCGATAGCATGGCGCAATTGACCTGTTCCCGCTGTTCGTGTCATTTCCTTACCATCACTAATCAAACTAAAAGAAATCTCAGGATGGGCCAAGCCCAGACGGTTGACAATATCAATGATATGAGACAGCTCCGCTTGCTGGCTCTTCATATACTTAAGGCGGGCAGGCGTATTGAAAAAGAGGTCCTCCACACAAACCTTGGTTCCCACTGGACTGGTAGCTGGGATGATTTCTTCTACTTCTCCCCCACGTGCGACGAGCTTGGTCCCGTGACTTGCGCCATCCACCGCAGTCAACAGAGTTAAGACACTAACAGACGCTATAGAAGGAAGGGCTTCACCACGAAAACCAAGCGTCCGAATTCGAAAGAGGTCTGCTTGATTTTTTATCTTACTAGTCGCATGGCGGCGCAGGGCCAATTCCACCTCATCGTGGGCAATTCCATGACCATTATCTGTGATTTGGATTTTCTTGAGACCAGCTTCCTCAATCTCAATGATAATCTGACTAGAGCCCGCGTCAATGGCGTTTTCTACTAGCTCCTTAACAACGCTAGCTGGACGCTCGATAACCTCTCCAGCCGCGATCTGGTTTGCCAGCACCTCTGGCAATTCAATAATATGAGACATCTTTCAGCCCCTTTCTGTATCTATTTTCCTAGAAATTGATTAGTGCTATTATACCATATTTCAGAAAGGACAGAAAAGCAGGCGCCATATAGAAGCCGAATCCCTCCACATAGACAAAGCCCCTTGCAAGGGGGCATAAAATAGTGGTATACTCAATAAAAATCAAAGAGCAAACTAGAAAGCTAGGTGCAGACAGTACTTTAGTACGGCAAGACGACGCTGACGTGGTTTGAATTTGATTTTTGAAGAGTATTAATAAAGATGTACAAGAAGTGAGATTAATTTTGTATGAAAAACAAGGAGAGAAATTTATGAAAGTAGAACTACAGATTAGTGAAACTTACAAGGAGGAAAAGCTGATTGTCCAAGCACCTCAGCCGACAGATAAAGTCCAGAAAGTCATCGAGTTCGCAGAAAATCTGGACCGAACAGAAAAAATCAAAGGGAAAATCAATAATCAGGTCTATCTCGTTGAGATTGGCAAGGTTCAGCGCTTCTATATCGAGAATCGGAAGGTTCTAGCAGAAACGGCTAGCCAGACCTACAATATTGATTTACGGCTCTATCAAGTCCTTGAAATTCTGCCAAGCAATTTTATCCAAATTTCCCAATCTGAAATCATCAATATCAACTCCATCTCTCATCTGAAGCTCACGCCCAACGGTCTGGTAGAAATTTTCTTGAAAAACGAAAGCTTCACCTACTCTTCACGCCGTTATCTAAAAATCATCAAGGAGAAATTAGAACTATGAAAAAACAAATCTTCCACGACGCAGCTACTGGTGTCCTCATCGGTCTCATCCTCTCTATCATCTTTTCACTTATGTATTCCCCAAATACCTACGCACCACTGAGTCCCGAGTCTCTGATCGGACAGGTGATGGTGCAACATCAGGTTCACGGTGCCTTGGTCTTGCTCTACTGCACACTTATTTGGGCAGCTATTGGTATTCTCTTCAACTTTGGCAAGCGATTATTCAGCCGTGACTGGAGCTTGCTCCGTGCAACTCTGACTCATTTCTTCCTTATGCTAGTAGGATTTATCCCATTAGCAACCCTAGCAGGTTGGTTCCCCTTCCACTGGATTTTCTACCTCCAACTCATTATCGAGTTTGCGATTGTCTACCTCATCATTTGGACTATTTCCTATAAAAGAGCATCAAAAAAAGTAGACCATATCAATCAACTCTTGAAGCATAAAAAGTAAGAGTGCTGATAAAACCACTTGGAATAATAAAAAAGTCAAGCCTAAGCTCAACTTTCCAACTCATACAAATCTGCGATAATAGCTGCGACACGTTTGATATCTCCCAGCATGCCTCGCATTTCAAAGTCAGCCAAGACAGGGAAACCAAAACGTTGACTGTATTGCTTAGCTGTCAAGCAGTATTGGTTATTAAAGTTACGATTGCCTGAACCAACTACGCCAAAACACTTACTAGCATTGTCACCATAAGCGATAAAATCTCCCACTGGCGTTGTCAATATCTCAACATCTCCGTTATCCACGCCATTCCCACCTTCTAGGTAAGTCGGCAAAAAAGCAACATAGGGATGGTCCATTTCATAGAAATCTTGGCCTTCTTTGACCAAATCTTTTATATGAATCTTTTGAACCTCAATTCCCTCGTACTGGGACAAGAGATAGTCTTTCAAGCGCGTCACAAAACTTTCAGTATTGCCACTCAGACTAATATAAACTAAAGAAATTGTCTTCATATGTACCTCCATGATTTTATTTTTAATCGAAAAAGAACTACCAAGATTGTAACTTGATAGTTCTTTTTTGTCAATACTTAGGCAAGTTCTTCTGTTTCCTCTTCTTCAGCCAAGGCTTTTTGCTGACGCCATATCTTGTAGAAGACAAGGGCTAGGAAGAGAACATTGATGACGATATAGAAAATGCTGACAGCTTTTGAACCAATACCCATTGTCAAACGAATAGTTTCATCTTGAACCAGCTGCAAAGCGTCTTGTAAAGTCACATAGGTATAAATCGAACCAATAATGGCTAGCAAAACATAGCCGACATAAGTATAGTTTGCATACTGCAAATTCTTACGAACAAGGAATACAATCGCTACTACCACTAAAATAGCAGATAGTACAACCAAGGCCACATTAAAAATAGAATGAGATGCTTCTGCCACTCTATAGCTAAAATTAATGCTATCTTCTACCTGCTGAGCACTGACCCCTGCAACTTGTTTTTGAGCAGCACGAAGGACTTCTTTACTAGGCAAGGGCTTCAAAAGTTCAAACAGAGACGTAGCTGAAATAAGGGCAGACAAGATTAGCAAGACCCATAGATAGATTGGTTTCTTTTTCATAATAGAACCTCCTGATATTATTATCGATATTATAGCACCTTTTGTAAAAGAATACAAATATTATAGTGTAGTTTCTACCTGTTTTCGGTAGGCTTTTGGCGATTTTCCGCACAATTTTCGGAACACTTTATAGAAATATCCAACATTACTGTAACCAACAGCATAACAAATATCTTCAATACTGTCACTAGTTGAAAGTAAAAGTTGCTGAGCGGCCTTAATGCGTTGTTTATTTAGTAACTCTGCGAAGGTCGAATTGGTTTCTCGCTTAATCAACTGCCCCAGATAGACAGGATTGATAAAGAGATCCTTACTGATATCCTTGAGGGAAAGTTCTTTTTGATAATCACGCCCAATGACTTCTAGCACACTGACCACATTCTCATTCATACGATATTGCCCAAAGAATCGGGTCAGAGTTTCCTTGATATAAGGAACCAGTTCATCGAATGATTGAATAGCATGAATCGTTTTGACAATGTCCGTCATATCATCAGCTTTTAGGTGTTCAAACAAATGAAAGACATCCATGACAAACTGGATAAAAAGCTGTTTGGTAATGGGAACACGCGGCGTATTTTCAAGAACCACCTTCTCCAAAAGGTTCAACTCTTCCACGATTTGATTGAGATTCCCCTGAATGATAACCCTATAAATCGGTTCATAATAGGCAAAGAGACTCTCAGACTGTTTTAGATTTACAGAACCGTAAAAGAGGGCTTTCTCAGCATTCAGCTTCCAGCGTTCAAAGTGTTCTTGATAAGGAGCTTCAAAGGGAGTAACGACTAAACCATCTAGGGGTTGATCAGAAATAAAAATCTGCCAGTCTTGACCCAAGACATAGTAGGGAATGGTGAAAGAACCTTGTTTTTCCTTGGATAGACCTATCCACCAATTCTCCTTATCCCCTAAATAACTAACAAATCCGGCCTCATCTAAATCTTGACTAAGGGTCTGACTTTTCTTCCCTCTCTCGCCGAGCTGACCTGCAATCTTCTCTAGCAGATTACCCAACTCTACCTTATCAACAGGCTTGACCAGATAGTCCACAACACTAAGGTTCATGGCTTTTTTTACGTAATCAAACTCCTGATAACCTGAGAGCAAGATATAGGCAGCATCTGGTAAGATTTCTTTCATCTCTCGAATCATATCAAGCCCTGTTTTGTCGGGCATATTGACATCGGAAATGACCACATCGACAGGATTTTCATGAACATATTCTAGGGCTTCATCGGCATGACTGGCTGTTGCGACGACCTCCATATCCCACTTATCAAAGGGAATCAAACGTTTCAGACCTTCTGTCACCATGTACTCATCATCTACTAATAATACTTTATACATTTTCTCCCTTTCTACTCATCTTGAATTGTAATACGATACTGAACACCTGCTTGCTCTGCAGAATCTATAGTAATAGCATATCGATCCCCAAAATAGAGCACAAAACGCTCATGGACATTGACGATCCCGATAGACTGCTTTTGATCACTGTAACTGGCTTGGTGTTCAAAATGTCTCTGACTTAATTTTTCTCGAATACTTGCCAGTTTTTCAGCCGACATACCACGGCCATTATCTACCACTAAAATTTCCACAAAACCGTCCTGTTTAAGAGCCTTGATGCTAATCACATTATCTGTCCGTCTGTGGTCAACACCATGCGCGAAATAATTTTCTACCAGCGGTTGCAAGGTAAACTTAGGAATCTTCATATTCTCTAACTCTGGATCTATCTTGAAACCATAGGCAATGGACTTGGGATAGCGAACCATACATAGATAGCTATATTTACGGCAAAATTCTAATTCCTGTTTGAGAAGGGTCTCTCTTTCGTCGGAAATATTGTTACGCAAGAGACTACTGAATTCATAAATGATATCTGCCAACTCATCTTGACTTTGCATAACTGCATACATGCGCAAGAACTCCAGCGTATTATACATAAAATGAGGATTGATTTGAGCCTGTAAGGCTCGCATATTGGCATCCTTTTGACTAAGTTCTAACTGATAAATATCATGGATATTCTTTTCTAATCGATCCAACATATCATTGGTAGTCTCCGCGATTAGGAGCAATTCCTGATCCTTTTCCAGTGTGTCAATACGAAGACCTTCTTGCCCTTGGGCAATAGCATGGATGGAATCCACCAGGTCCACTACCTGCTTTTGATAATTAGCAAAGGTCTTCCTCAAAGTCAGATAGAGAATGACAATAAAGAGAAGGCTCAAGCCCACAATCAAAGCAGAGCTAGCCACTGTTCCTTGTAAAACAAAGTTTTTAGGAACTGCCACCTGAACCTGATATCCATGAGAGGTAAAACCGACAAACCAGTTCTCATGTTCCCTATTGACCCTCTCACCAATATGAAAAATCTCCGTATCAAATGGTGATGTTACAGTCACAGCCATCGGGATATGACCTCGGGTATTGTCAATGGCATGATATAAGACTTCTGGATCCAAGGAGATGTAAATCACTCCTATAGATTGATCCGTTGCTGGGTCCAGAACTGGAATGCCAAAACTATTGGCCTCTGGTTTAAAGGCCTCAGCAGGCAAGATATGACCACTTCTTTTATCCCTTGTTGAAACATAAACTTCTTTAAAATCCTGCAAGACGATTGCAACACCCGTTATATAGTCATTTTGTACATAAAGATCATCAATATTTTCATACAGAGAAATAGAAGTTGACGAAGCTGCTTGATGCTCCAACAGCCAATAAAAATACTCAGAAGTTGACAAGCTAAAGTACTTATAAACCCCTTGTATCCGTTCTTGATTAGCTACTAAATCTTGCGCCAGTTGGGCTGATTCCCGATAATAATACTCCACCTCATCGACTGTTCGAGTGGTTACACGCTGGGCTACTCTTTGAGCTTCCTTTTCCCGTGAATCCCAGTCAGCGTAAGAGAGTAAGATTGCAAAACTCGCAATAATAATCATCATAACTGAACTGTAGGTTCTTAGAAGCGTATGTAGCCAAAACTGCTTCATTCTATTTTGTCGCCAATTTTTCATGGATACTTTCATAGACCGGTTCCAACATATCACTGATAAAGAAATGCCACATCCCAATTCCTACAAAGAAAACTAGGGCAGGCATATAGTAACCAATTGCCACAAGTAGCACAGTTCCAAGGAGAACCTTGGCCACAGCCGCTAAGCTCATAAAGATGCCAATAAAGGATAGTTTGAGACTATTTCGATAGGACAAATCAAAATAAACTTGTAATTTCAAAGATACTGTATAAGCCAAAAAGATCAGGGCAACTACTAGGACATTCAAAAAGGTCGCAATCAAATGAATAATAGTCTGATGAGGCAATTGCACCAAGAGATACAGGCCATAGACCAAAACTAGATCCACCCCTAAAAAGCTATAAAAAATCAGGTTGCTTGAGACGAAATTTTGCTTATAAAGAGACCACGCCTCCTTCAAACTGTATTCCCGAAAGCTATAACCATGTTCTGCATATAAGCTCATCAAGGTGGCACTAGCCGGCGCTAGACCAAGGATAATCCCTCCTGCCAATGTTAATAGCCAAAAGAAGGCTGTCGCAATCATTCCTAAAAAGAAACGATTAAAGACAAAGTCTAAAAATCTCCCCATGATATCCTCCTAAAAATAACTATGAAACTATTATATCATATTTCAAGCGTTTTCAAAAACTTCTAGTATCCATTTACAATCCCATCAAACCATGGTAAAATGAGAATTGTGAAAAAATTATCAGGAGACAATTCATGAAGAAATCTATCTTAACTACACTGCTTTTTGCAGTTCTTTACTTCCTCTGCATGGGGATTGGTGTCCTTTTGGGCAATCTCTTTGACCAAGCTGGAAACATGTTTTATGCGCCTGCTTTTACTGCCCTTGTCGGCGGTGGCGTCTATATGATCCTAATCGCAAAAGTTCCACGTTTTGGAGCCATTACCACTATCGGCCTTGTCATTGCTCTCTTTTTCTTGGGAACTAAACACGGTGCCGGTGCCTTCCTTCCTGGAATTATCTGTGGCCTGCTAGCAGATGCAGTAGCTAGCCTCGGAAAATACAAGGACCAAACAAAGAACTTTCTTTCTTTTATTATTTTTGCCTTCAGCTCAACTGGCCCAATCTTACTTATGTGGATTGCGCCCAAAGCCTATATGGCAACCCTTCTAGCAAGAGGAAAATCCCAAGAATATATCGACCGTATCATGGTCGCGCCAAACCCTGGAACCATCCTTCTATTTATAGCAAGTATTGTCATCGGAGCCCTAGTTGGTGCCTTAATTGGACAAGCCTTGAGTAAAAAATTTGCACAGAAAATCTAGTCAATAAAAAAGAGCCACACGGCTCTTTTTATTTATGACTCAATTTCTTGGTCAAGAAATCTCCCAAGAATTGGATTGCAAAGATAATCAAAATGATAATGATGGTTGCCAAAATGGTCACATCGTGATTATAGCGATTAAATCCATAAGCGATGGCTACGTTACCGATACCACCAGCTCCAACTGCCCCCGCCATAGCTGTTTCCCCAACAAGGGAAATCAAGGTTACAGTCGTCACACGAATCAAATCTGGAAGACCTTCTGATAGGTAAACACCCACGATATCCCAGAAGGTCGCTCCGCTAGCTTGAGCCGCCTCAATGACACCACCATCCAATTCAGCCAAGACAACCTGCACTTGACGGGCAAAGAAGGCAAAGACTGCAAAAGATAGAGGTACGATAGCCGCATTTGGACCAATGCTTGTTCCTACGATTAGATGAGAGAAGGGTGACAAGACTGCCAAGAGAATGATAAAGGGAACCGCACGGAAAATAGAAGTGATTTTATCCAAAATCCAGAAAACGACTTTATTTTCCAAGACACCACCTGGTGCTGTCAAGACAAGGAAGAGACCTGCAACTAGCCCTAAGAAGCCTCCGATGATGAAGGAAAGAACTGTCATATAGAGGGTTAGGTAGATGGCTGTTCCCCAGCCTGCCTGACCAGACCAACCCATCTTATAGACATTTGGTAAATAGGTTTGAATCAATGATTCCATCTTACTGTCCTCCCTTCAATACTTTTAGCTGTACGCCTGCTTGACGAATGGCTTCTTGAGCACCTGCTAGCGCTGCTTGTTCACCTGACAAGACCACCACCAATTCTCCGACAGGAGTACCATCGAGAATTTCGATATTTCCATAGAGGATATTAGCCGTTACTTGGTAATGCTTGTACAATTCATTCAAAAGTGGCTCGTCTGTTGAAGCACCTGCATACTTGAGTTGCACTAAAAGACTGTTTTCAGACAGATGTTGCACGATTTCTTGCTTCTCGATTTTGACCATGGCTTCGTCAATACCTGTAGCTGTTGAGATAAAGTCTTGAGTCAAAGGTTGTTTAGGGTCTGAGAAGATTTCAAGAACACTACCCTCCTCAATCAAATGTCCATCCTGCATAACTGCCACACGGTTGGCAATGTCTTTGACAATCTGCATTTCATGCGTAATCAAGACAACAGTCAAGCCTAATTTTTGGTTCAAATCTTGCAACAAGGCCAAAATCTGCTTGGTTGTCTTAGGGTCAAGGGCAGAAGTTGACTCATCTGAAATCAAGATTTTTGGATCATTTGCCAAGGCACGCGCAATGGCCACACGCTGTTTTTGCCCTCCAGATAGTTGTGAAGGATAGTTTTCAGCACGATCCGCCAAGCCAACCAAGTCCAACAACTTAGCTACTTTAGCCTTCTTTTCTTCCTTGCTGAGTCCAGAGTGCTTAAGGGCAAAGGCTACATTCTCCTCTGCTGTCTTTTGGCTCATGAGGTTAAAATGCTGGAAAATCATTCCGATATCCTGACGTTTACGACGCAACTGCTCGGCTGTCAATGTCACCTTGCCATCAAAAATCACATCGTCGTCAATGGTAATTTTCCCTGCAGATGGTTTTTGCAAGAGGTTAATCACCCGCACAAGGGTTGATTTCCCTGCTCCAGAATATCCAACGATTCCGTAGATATCCCCTTCTTGGATGTGAATGGTCACATCCTTGACCGCTGTGATGGTTCTCTTCTTTTGATGAAAAGTCACATCGATCTGATCTAACTTGATAATATCTCTACTCATAGCTTCTAATCAGCTCCTCTACTAATTCAATATGGGTGTAATAATCGGCGATTCGCACATTTTCATCTCCACCGTGGTCTCGGCTGTTGGCATTTCCTAGACCGAAGGCCACCATTGGCACCTCTAGGGCATCAAAGACCGTATGCATAGGCCCTGTCCCAGCTGTTGTCGGCAAGACTGAAACGCCCTGTGGATAGAATTTCTTGGCCAACTCAATCACATTGAGAATGGCTGGCGCGCTCATATCGCTTCGATAGCTCATCTCTCCCAAGGTATAGTATAATTCTACCTTATCAAAGCCATTTTTGTCTAGCTGTTTCCGAATTTTTTCCAGAACATCATGCGGTTCTAGACCAGGAACCAAACGAACCTCTAGCTTAGCACTGGCTTCTGCTGGCAAAATCGTTTTGACTCCTTGTCCTTGATAACCTGACTGAATCCCTTCGATATTGAGAGCAGGTTCAAAAAAGAAACGTTTGAGAAAGGCTGCGCGGTCCTCTTGTAAGAGAGGCAATTCCAAACCATAAATCTGGCTGATTTCCCCTGGATTTCGTTGGGCATAGGTATCCACCAAGGCTAATTCTCGTTCATTTGGCTCTTGAACTTCTTCGTACAAACCTTCAACCAAGATGCGGCCATCTGCGGCACGAAGAGACTGTATGGCTTGAAGGAGATACCATGGAGCTGACTCCACAACCCCACCATAACTAGAGTGGATATCCACATCAGCACTTTTCACCTTGGCATCAAAGGTCACAATCCCCTTATTTCCACCAGAAATTTCTAGCTGTTCCAAGGCATTTTTGGTCCCTTGTTCCCAGACCAACAAATCCGCTCCACGGAGTTTATCCGCATGCTTTTCCAGATACTTATCTAGGTCTGTCGAAGCCGATTCCTCCGCTCCCTCCATGATAAAACTGATATTGACAGGCAGGTCATCGTGGTGCTGCATGTATTTTCTCAAAGCACTCAAACGAGCCGTGATATGACCCTTATCGTCGTCAACCCCACGCCCATACATGAAACCATTGCGCACCGAAAGCGTAAAAGGCTCCTCTGTCCACACCTGATCCCCGTCCGCTGGCACAGTGTCATAGTGGTTATAGAAAATTAGGGTCTTGGCATCTGGACGCGAACTCTTGAAATGTGCCATGACAAAAGGCGCCGTATAAGTCTCATCAATCTCCACTTCAGCCCCCACACGCTTGAAAATCTCACCCAGATAGGTTGCGACTTCCTTAAGTCCAACCTGCTGTGCAAAGACCGATTTTTTAGAAATCAAGGTACGCAAAACCTCAAAATAATGCTGGGCTACATGATCCTTTTCAAATTTTTCAATCTGTTCTTGTTCACTAGGAAAAACCATATTCTCTCTACCTTTCTATGAACTACTCTTCCTGACAATCCATGCTCTATACAAAAGCAAGAGGTGGAATTTTCTCTCCCACCTCCCTGTTTCTTATTACCAAACTGGTTGATCCAAACCGTCTGATGTTTCTTCGATAACTTTTTTCACTTCATCTGTATGGTAAGCTGCGATCACTTTCTTGATAGCATCAGCTTTTGGTGATGATTCCCAATCTTTTTTCGCAACGATGATGTTGTACCATTGTTTTGAGTTTTCATCAGCTTGTTCTTTGAAAAGTGCTTTCTTGTAGTCCAATTTTGCTTCTGTAACGAAGGTATTGTTTACAACGGCAGCATCAACTGATGACAATGAACGAGCTGTTTGGCTAGCGTCCAATTCAGTGATTTTCAAGTTCTTTGGATTTTCTTTGATGTTAGCAACTGTTGCAAGAGCAGTTCCAGAAACATCCAATTTAATCAAGCCAGCTGATTGAAGCAAGTAAAGCGCACGGCTTTCGTTTGTAGCATCGTTCGGTACAGCGATTTCTCCGTTTGCTGGGATGTCTTCTACTTTAGTGTACTTGTTGTCACTTCCATTCAAACCTGAGTAAAGACGGATTGGAGAGATGTAAGTATCTGCAATCGCTACAAGGTCTTTTCCGTTTTCTTTGTTCCAGTTGTTCAAGAAGTTATAGTGTTGGAAAGCGTTCAAATCTACTTCGCCATCAGCAGTTGCCTTGTTTGGTTGTGAGTAGTCTGTGAACTCTGTAAATTCCAAAGTGATACCGTCTTTTTTAACCAATTCTTGAATTTTGTCCCAACGTTTTTCTTCAGAACCGCTACGGTTGACAGTTGCAATTTTAATAGTTGTTGCATTGTCTGCTTTCTTTTCTGAGTTTCCGCAAGCTGCAAGAGCCAAACCTGCGACTGTAGCAAGGGCTGCTACACCAAGCCATTTTTTAATTTTCATGATTCTTTCTCCTTAAAAATAATACCGTACTAGTATCTCACAATTTGTTTGATTTCACAAATTGTTATTAGATAGCCAGATATATAGTTTAAAACTATATCCCTAAAAACTGAGAAATCATCCACCTTATGCAGAATGGATGATTTCAAAAAATTATTTAATATCAGCTTCTGCTGGTAGATAAGTGTCTCCAAAGAATTGTTTAGACAACTTTTCAAGAGTTCCATCTTTGTAGAGTTCTTGGATACGTTTGTCTACAAATGTTTTCAACTCATCTTGACCTTTGGCAAGAAGTGGGTAAACGTAAGGTTGTTGGTCACTTGGAAGTTCAATGACTTTCAAGTTGTCCAAGCCTTGGTTCTTGATGACTGTTTCAACACCGATTTTATCAAAAATCTTGTAGTCAAACTGGCCATCGCTCAAACGTCCCATGATTTGTTGGAAGTCTGCTCTAGTATAGTTAAGGACAGTTGGATTATCTGAGTGTTGCTTGTTATAGTCTTCTAACTGTTTAGCTGATGTTGTCCCTTGAACAACTTCTGTTGATTTTCCACCGATATCATCAAGTGATTTGATGCTAGAGTCGTCCTTCTTCACTACAAGAACGTTAGGGTTTTTAGCAGTTGGGGCTGCGTAAAGGTATTTTTCAGCACGTTCTTTGGTGTAGCTGATGTTGTTAACGGCCATTTGGTAACGGTCAGCATCAAGTCCTGCAAAGACTCCTGACCACTCTGTCTTCTCAAACTTGACATCATACTTGTCAGAGTCTTTAAAGATAGCGCGAACCACTTCAATTTCGTAACCAGTCAATTCACCATTTTCTTCATAGTTGAATGGTTTTGGTGAAGCATTGGTTGCAACGATAATTTCTTTCTTGCTAGTTGCTTCTCCTTCTTTCTTAGCACCACCTGAGCAAGCCGCAAGCACACCTGCAGCAACAAGTCCTAAGGCAGCAAGAGATGAGTATTTAACGATTTTTTTCATGTCATTTCCTCCAAAATAGAATACCTTATAATCTTAACAGAAAAAGACCATTTACGCCATTATATGATATCTATCTCTGTGATAGGTTTTCTTTATGGCTGATTTATACTCAATGAAAATCAAAGAGCAAACTAGGAAGCTAGCCGCAAGCTGTACTTGAGTACGGTAAGGCGACGCTGACGTGGTTTGAATTTGATTTTCGAAGAGTATTAAAAGACCAAACGCAAGAGTGCAATTAAGACCACCCCAAAGAGAACTGTTCCGACTAGATTGCGGTAGCGAAAGGCTACCCAAGCCGTTGGAAAGACGGCTAAGAAGTCTAGCCATTTAATTTGAGGAAGACTCCCAACCTTGCCTGTCACTACGCTTGAAAGAATCAAGGCAAAGATAATAGAAACGGGCAAGAATTTCAAAAAACGCTCAACGATTGCAGGCAAGCCCTTATACTTGACCAAGATGAAGGGAATCATACGGGGAATCCAAGTCACTAAGCCAGAGAAAATAACTGCTAATAAAAGATACTTACTGACCATCTAAAACCACCCCCATTGTACAACCAAGTAGCGTCGCAAACAGAACAGCTAGCGACTGAGACACCACTGTTAAGAGTAAAAAGAAGGACACCGCAACAACTGCTAGGATAATGAGCAGATTGCGGACAGGAATCCGTCTTTGCATAATCTGGAATTGCGAAGCAAAAATTCCGATAAACATCCCAACCAAAGCAAAGTCTAGCCCAAAGATTTCTGGATTTGGTAGCAGACCACCTAGAGCCGTTCCAACCACTGTTCCCACAAACCAAGCCACATAGCTGTTGAGATTGTTTCCGTGCATCCACATCGGATTGACCTTGTCTGTATGGGCCAATTCGCCCATCAAAACGCCGTAGGTCTCATCTGTCAAGAGACTAGACATACCAATATTTTGCCAGAGACTGGTATGACGGAAATAGGTCGATGCGTGTAAGCTCAGCAAAAAGAGACGCAAATTAATCAAAAAGACCGTCATAGCAATAGCTGCCACAGGTGCTTGAACCGCAATCAGTGCCAACATGGCAAACTGGGCACTCCCAGCATAAACAAAGAGGCTCATCAAGCCCATCTCAACAGGTGTCACATAGGGCGCACCAATAATCCCACAGGCCAAGCCAATACTGACATAACCAAGGGCCGTTGGCATGGCCGCCTGCGCCCCCTCCCAAAATCCTTTTTCTTTCATCTTTCTCCTCATATTGTCTTAATAATACTCAATGAAAATCAAAGAGCAAACTAGAAAGCTGGCCACAGGTTGCTCAAAACATTGTTTTGAGGTTG
Source organism: Streptococcus sp. CL6.22 (assembly GCF_049738055.1). Taxonomy (GTDB): domain Bacteria; phylum Bacillota; class Bacilli; order Lactobacillales; family Streptococcaceae; genus Streptococcus; species Streptococcus mitis_DJ. Next base: position 97,172 of record NZ_JBKOTV010000010.1, read on the forward strand.
CAGATAGAAGCTGACGCAGTTTGAAGAGATTTTCGAAGAGTATAAGTAGGCTGAAAAGGCTCCAGCCATAGCATGGACTATTATAACACATTCAGGAAAGAGAAAAAAGT
>NZ_JBKOTV010000011.1:0-90052 GCF_049738055.1 Streptococcus sp. CL6.22
TACCTCCCTCACTGATACGATGACTAATCTCACCTACTTCTTCATAGGGTTCTTTATCATATCTACGCTTCTGGCTTTCCTGCTTACGGATATAGTCTAGGATCCGATTACGGAATTTAGTTTTGAAGTATTTACGTAAGCGTGGGATATCTTCTACTATTCCTTCTTCTCTACTAATCAATTCATGTAAGCAAATCATTCCCTCTTGGTCCCAATCTGATAGCTCCCATAAATGGAGATGATATTCATTTCTACACTTATATACAATCCCCTGGACTTCTTCATATAATTCTTTAAACATAACGTTCCCCTTTCTAGATACAGTCTAACAAATCAAGAACTTAATTGGGACCATTTCGCCTATTCTGTCTCCTTTACCGTCTCAACTGCACAAAAAAGAGAGGTCACGCCTCTCTCAGGGTTATATTTCATCATTCATTTTTGACTTTACTTCATCATAAGATAATGCATGAGATTCCTCTTCTACGGTTTCAGGCATCTTTCCTGTTTCGTAAAGAGCTTTAATTTGTGTACTATCCAATGTTTCGTATTTCAATAATGCTTCTGCAATCAACTTGTGAGTTTCACGATTTGACTGAATAATTTCAGCAGCTTTATTTCGTGCTTCATTCAATAATGAACGAACCTCTTCGTCAATTTCATAAGCTGTTTGTTCTGAGATTGATTTTTGAGGGCTCTGTGCACCAAACATAGCATGATTGCCCTCATATTGAACTGGACCTAGTTTTTCACTCATACCGTACTCTGTAACCATTGCACGCGCCATTTGTGTCGCCTGTTCAAAGTCATTTGAAGCTCCTGTAGTTTGGACATTAAAGATAATTTCTTCGGCTACACGTCCACCCATTAAACCAGCCAATTGCTCTTTCATATCTTCTTTAGATAGAAGCATTTGATCCTCTTTAGGAAGTGCAATCATATAACCACCTGCACGGCCGCGTGGTACGATAGTAACTTTATGAACAACACGAGCATTCGACAAGACTAGACCAACAATGGTATGTCCTGCCTCATGATAGGCAACCAATTCACGTTCTTTTTGTGAAACTGTCTTATCTTTCTTAGAAGGTCCAGCAATAACTCTATCTTCTGCTTCATCAATATCTGAAGCATCAATTATCGATTTATTGCGACGAGCAGCGACTAAAGCAGCTTCATTCAATACATTCTCTAAATCAGCACCAACAAAACCTGGAGTTTGTTGGGCAACTAATTTCAAATCAACATTTTCCGCTAAAGGCTTGTTCTTAGCATGAACTTTCAAGATTGCTTCGCGACCTTTAACATCAGGACGGCCAACCAATACTTTTCTATCAAAACGTCCTGGACGTAAAAGGGCAGGATCAAGTACATCTGAACGGTTTGTCGCAGCGATAACGATAATCCCTTCATTTCCCTCAAAACCATCCATCTCAATCAAAAGTTGGTTCAAGGTTTGTTCACGTTCGTCATTTCCTCCGCCAAGACCAACTCCACGTTGACGTCCAACAGCATCAATTTCATCGATAAAGATGATAGCTGGTGCTGCTTTTTTGGCATCTTCAAAAAGAGAACGAACACGACTAGCTCCAACTCCGACAAACATTTCTACAAAGTCAGAACCTGAAATACTAAAGAATGGTACACCTGCTTCTCCGGCGACTGCTTTAGCAAGCAAAGTTTTACCTGTTCCCGGAGGTCCCTCCAAAAGAACACCTGCTGGAATACGGGCTCCAAGTTTTGTAAATCGTTTTGGATCTTTTAAAAATTCAACAACTTCAACTAGTTCTTGTTTTTCTTCCTCAGCTCCAGCAACATCTGAAAATCTTACTTTAATATCTTCTTTATTTGCAGCTTTAGCCTTACTACGTCCAAAACTCATCGGGTTACGGCTATTATTTCCTCCCATATTTCCCATCATAGAGAATAGGAAGAAGAATAGAATACCGAATGGTACAATGGATACAAGAATATTAATCCACATACCACTCGAACTTTCATGCTTAATAGTTACTTCCGCTTTATGGTCAGAAGCAAGCTTTTGCAATTCTGATACTGTAGTATCTGAAGGAAGAATAATACTTGAAAATTTCTCTACTGTTGTAGCAGAAGGAGAAAAGAACTGAATGCCTGTTTCTTCTTTACTTGTTTTAGGATTTTTATAAACACCTGAAACCTCGATAACACTGCCATTTGGTTGGTAAGTCAATTCTTTTACATTGTCATCGGTAATTTCTTTTACCAATTCTGTATAATTAATTTGCTCACTTTTCCCTGCAACACTACCTGTACTAAAATACTGGTAAGCTGTAACTAGGAAAAAAATAAGTAATAACCATAGAAAAGGATTTTTAATTAAACCATTATTTTGTTTTTTCATTAAAAATTGTTCTTTCTAATTTGAATACACTTCTTCTTTCAATACTCCAACATAAGGAAGGTTACGATAATTTTCTTTGTAGTCTAAACCATAACCTACTACAAACTCATTTGGGATAGTAAAGCAGGTATAGTCAGCCTCAATTTCTACAACACGTCCTTCTGGTTTATCCAACAAGGTTGCAATGTTAACAGAAGCTGCTTCTCTTGCAATAAACATATCTCGCAAATTCTTCAAAGTTTGACCTGTATCAATGATATCTTCTACAAATAAAACATGTCTTCCTTTGATGTCTTGAGTTACATCTTGCTTGATATTGATGACACCGCTACTTGCTGTTCCACCATGATAGCTAGAAACCATCATGAAGTCCATTTCAATATGTGTGTCGATATGTTTGACTAATTCAGCCATAAAAGGAATAGATCCTTTTAAAATCCCAACTAAGATTGGATTTTTTCCTGCATAGTCTTTAGTGAGTTGGGCACCTAATTTTTTAGCAGCTTCTGTAATTTCATCGTGTGAAACGAGGATTTTTTTAATATCGTTTTCTAACATTTTTTTACCTATCTATTTTTTCTATATAAAGTACAGTGTTCATTATATCATTTTTCGTGTTTTTACTCAAATTACTGGTCGCAATTCCCAAAATTGAGACAATTTCACCAAATTGCTCAATAATCAGAGCTGATTTTCGCTTTTCCATAGGGATTTTCAAATCAATAAATAGACGTCTGAGTTTTTTTCTATGCCCATTTTGAATCAAAAAATCTCCTGTTTTTCGATGACGAATGTGTATTGATGTTTCCCGTGAAACAGGTACCTGCTGAATTAATTCACCATCTAAAGGAAGTCCAAAGGAAAATAAATATCCTTGATAAGATACCTGATTTTGATAGTGTAACACAAGTTCATCTTCCTTTTCATCAGACTGAGGACTGATTTTACAAATCCGAAACTGTTGATACTCTTTTACTAATTCATAACCATTTTTAAGCGGATGACGATACTGGCTTTTAGTTTTTAAAATTTGTCTAACTTCTTCAAACTGAGCTTTTGTAAGATTCAAATCTGGAAAACTATTCAGATAAGTTTGAAGTAAAACTCTTTGTGTTGACTCAGAATAAGAAAATAACTGTTGTAAATTTTCCACATCAATATTCTTTGATAATTCAGCTATAGCTAGGTCATAATCTAAAATTTCATTGCCGATGCTTAAGATTGCATCTCTAAATCTAGGATTTTCTTTTTCTAATTCTGGTAAATAAGAATTTCGAATACGATTGCGAAAATAATGATTTTCCTGATTTGATGTATCTTCAAAGTGAAAAATTGGTGGAAAGTCTTTTTTCTGAAAATGCAAGAAGGGACGAATGATTTCTATCTCTCCGACTACTTGCTTCTCCTTAATTCCTGATAGATAGCGCAAACGAGTTCCTCGAATCAAGCGCATTAAAATCGTTTCCACCTGATCATCAGCATGGTGGGCAGTGACTAAAGCTGTCGCACCTGTCTTTTTCATGACCTCTTGAAAAAAATCATAACGAAAATGTCGAGCACGTGCTTCTGAAAATTCTCCTGAAAAATTGCTGATATAAATAGGAAGCTCTGCTTCAGCAGCTAACTTCCTTAATTCCTGTTCTTCCCAATCTGATTCTACTCTCTGCTTATGATTCACATGAGCTAGAATCAATTCAATTTCTAACTCTTTTTGATACGTAGATAACACCTTAAATAGAAACATAGAATCTAATCCACCAGAAAGAGCTAGAACCACCTTAGCATGCTTTTTGAAATATCCCTTCTTGAGAAAATGATTTAAAAAATCTTGTTCCCTCATTTTAGAACCTCATAAACATCTTTGGCTATCTTAGAAATCGTATCATAATCAGAATTTTTAGTGAAAATAGAAAGAACAAATGGAGAATCTGCATAGACAACACCCGTATCATGCTTAAATTCGTCCGCATCTCCAATTTTATGAGCTACCTTCACAGAAACACCTTTGGCAATTCTCTCATTATCAAAATCTGTTTTAGTCAAAGACTCCAATACAAATCCATTTTGATTATAAACAGCTTCCATAACTTTCCCAGCCATTTTAGAAGAAATCAATTTTTCTTTTGAATCCCAATCATCTCCCATAATAGCAGACATCTTGGATTTAAATGTGTCATCAGATTGGTTTGAAATGTAATATCCCAATAAATTATGAGCTACATTATCAGATTCTTTTGATACTTTCGTAATTAAATCCTTTAGAGAATACTCTTTATTATCCTCTTTTTTAGGAAGACTACCACTTCCTTCTGGTTTATAGGAACCTGGAAAATCATTGACTGCAGATATGTATTTTACAGTCGTATCTAACTGATAAAGACCCTCATTTATTTTTTCTTGCGCATAATAGAGATAAGGTAGTTTTAAAACACTAGCTGCATACATCTTTTCATCTTGATTGATACCAGCCTCTTTTCCAGTAGTCAGTTGCTTAACATAAATAGAAAATGAATCCTTCTGATATTTTTCCGATAACATTTCTTGAACTTTACTCATCCGATTATCTTCTTCAGAAGTTGATTCTTTAGCTACCCATCCAGCCTGATCAATATGTAGAAATTCTCTTCCTTCTACAAACATGGTCTTATCAATTGATACTTGCGAATAAGCTGATAAGGATGATTTCACTTCTTTTAAATCATAAGGACTATTGTACAGTTTAAAATCAGATTCTAACCATACTTTTTTTATTGTTGGAGTTACCTCTGATTGATCATATAAAAATCGTTTGTCCGCAGCAATAAATTGATGGTTGGATAACTTAAACACTGGAATTCCTTGTTTATTTAAGCGCCACTCGGTTATTTGAAAACTTGTTTGGGGAGTCAATTTTCCAGTTTCTACCACTAAATCTTCATTCGCATAAACAGGAACTTCTCCATAAACCATAGGAGAATTTAGCTTTTCTCTAAAATAAATACCAAAGTCAGATTGTGAAAGGTAATAAATTTCTTTCGAAGTATAGACGACTTCTTTTTCTGTGCTAACGACTTTTGAAATAGTCAAAAAACTCGGTAGCAACAAAATAATTAAGAACTTACGCATTCTTCCTTTCCTTTTCTTCTTGTAAACGCAATAATTGATTTTTATCAGCCAACTCTTCCAACTTTTCATCCGATAGACTCAAAAATTGCTCAATTACGTCTAATAAATTTTCCATTTTATCACCTTGGAAGCAAGTCAGGAATCGTATAAACAGCTTCCCGATTCTTAGAATAATAATATTTTGCACGCATGTATTTAGCAGCGTAATCTTCATCTTTCAACTTTGTGGCAAAAGCTGTCTCTTTCTCCTTTTCCTCACTCAAGGTTTGATACTGAGTTTGCAAGTCTGATAACTGTTGACGTCTTTGGAGTAATTGATGATAGCTTTGAGCAAGATTATAAGTTGGTAAAATGAACAACAAAATCATCAAAATCAGAACCCAACCCATGAAACGATTACGTTTTTGTCGTTCCTTCATCAGATAGCGACGACGTTGGTGCTCATTTTGAATAAAAGAATTATTCAATTGTACAATATTCTTAGACATTTTCTTCTACCCGTGTTTCACTGATAATTTCATACATGCCCGCTGCATCTTCTTTTTTTGTACTATCTTTCATCTCCAGTACTTTTACAAGTAGCAACTTATTGCCAAAACGAATTTCAACTTGGTCATCAACTTTCAAATCTGTTGAACTTTTGGCCAAAATTCCATTCACCTTGATTCTACCTTTATCTGCCACTTCTTTTGCGACTGTACGACGCTTGATAATTCGTGATACTTTTAAATATTTGTCTAATCTCATCTTTATTACCTCAAATTATTATTGTACCATTTTTATCCATTTTATAGAAGAAAAATGTTATAGGGAATTGCTATCTTTCAACTCTTTTATCTCTAATAAACTTTCTCCAAAAATGAGCAGACCTTCTAAAATTTCATAGTCCTTCTTGTTTCGAACATCGAATATGACTTCCATTAATCCTTTATTCTCAGCTATGGCTGCTTTTAAGTTCGTTGCGGATAAAGCTTTAAAATAATCTTGAGCCAAGAACACTCGCTGAGTAATTTTTTCAAATTGAACTGTAATCTTATTTTCTTTTCTTTCCACACGTTCTACAAAGACCTTGTCCAAATAAGACTTGACCAAACCAATCTCTAAAAGATAGGCTACCACATCTGGGTATTCTCCAAAGCGGTCCATCAGCTCTTCTTGTAACTCTTCATAATTGACACGGTTGTCAATTTGACGAATTTTTTTATAAATTTCAATCTTATGTCGTTGGTCAGAAATATAAGTATCAGGAAGATAAGCATCGATTTGTAAAATCAATTCGGCATTCCCTTTGGTTCTTGTGTTAGCATTCCCGTTTCGTTTAGCAATGGCTTCCTCTAGTAACTGCGAATACAATTCAAAACCAACAGAATCAATGAAACCAGACTGGGATTTCCCTAAAAGATTTCCTGCTCCACGAATCGAAAGATCTCGCATCGCAATCTTAAATCCGGAGCCCAATTCTGTAAATCCTTTGATTGCTTCTAATCTCTTTTCAGATACTTCACTGATTGATTTTTCCGGACGATACATGAGATAAGCATAAGCAATACGATTACTACGACCAACTCTTCCTCTTAACTGATACAAGGTTGACAAGCCCATATGGTCCGCATTTTCAATAAATAAAGTATTGGCATTTGGAATGTCCACCCCTGTCTCAATAATGGTAGTTGTCACCAAGATATCATACTGACCTTCAATGAAATCTAGTAGAGTATTTTCTAACTGAATCTCACTCATTTGCCCATGAACATACCCAATTGAAGCCTCTGGAATCAACTCCTGTAATTCTGAAACCTTCTGATCAATTGTGTCAACTTTATTGTAAAGATAGTAAACTTGACCTCCACGGTCCATTTCACGTAAGACAGCATCACGAATCACACTATCATTCTTTTCCAAAACATAGGTCTGAACAGGATAACGATTAGTCGGCGGAGTTTCAATAACAGACAAATCTCTGATTCCCAGCATAGACATGTGAAGGGTACGAGGAATTGGCGTTGCTGTCAAGGTCAGAACATCTACTTGTTTTTTCAGTTCTTTCAAGGTTTCCTTATGCTTGACACCAAATCGCTGCTCCTCATCAATAATCATTAAGCCCAAATCAGCAAACACAACATCTTTTGACAAAACACGATGTGTTCCAATCAGAATATCAACTTGACCCTTTTTCAATTTTTCAAGTGTTTCAGTCTGCTCTTTTTTACTTCTAAAGCGACTCAACACATCAATATTAACTGCAAAATTTTGGAATCGTTCCTTAAAATTCGTATAGTGCTGTTGCGCTAAAACCGTCGTCGGAACTAGAACGACAACCTGTTTGTGATCATTGACTGCCTTAAAGGCTGCACGCATAGCAACTTCAGTCTTTCCAAAACCAACATCCCCAACTAAAAGTCGATCCATTGGTTGAGAAGCCTGCATATCTCTCTTGATTTCCTCAACACTACGAAGTTGATCATCCGTTTCAACATAAGGGAAGGCATCATCAAAAGCATGTTGATCCTCATCATCAGCTGAGAAAGCAAAACCCTTCAACTGGCTGCGCTCAGAATAAAGTTTGATTAAATCGTCAGCTATATCCTCTACCTGGTTCTTAACTTTTTGCTTGGCTTTTTTGAAATGACCGTCATTTAATTTATTGAGTTTAGGAGCTTTACCGTCACTTGAAACGTATTTGGAAAGTAGATGAATCTGTTCCACTGGGATAGAGATTTGATCCCCGTTTTGGTATTGAACACTGACATAATCACGGTGAATCCCTTTGATTTCAATTGTTTCAATCCCTAGATATTGACCAATTCCATGGATATGGTGAACAACGTAATCTCCTTTTTCAAGTTCATTGTAATCTTTTAATCTCTCTGCGTTTGAAACATGTTGTCTTCGAAAACGACGTTTCAATTTCTTTTGAAAAATCTCATGTTCAGTTATCAATAAAACCTTTTCATCTACAAAATGAAAACCATGTCTGAGATTACCCTCAATTAAGTTTACAGATTCTTTACAAACACTTGACTTATCTCTAGAATCCAATTTAATCTGGTATTCCTCTAAAACATCCTCCAATGTTTTACTTCCCATTGAATTGCTAGACTGCAGGATAATAGTATAATCCATTTTTTTGTATCGCTCAATTTCTTCTTTTAGAAAAGAAAATTGATTGAAAAACTCCTGCATAGGATATTGATTAAATTGATAAATTTGGTCAAACTTGAGATTGCCTAACCCCTTTTGCAGATTAGAGAAAAAGGTAACCGGACTCTGCTTTTTATAGATTTGCTCTGTATCTGCAAAATACTGCATCTCAGAAAATGCTTTACTGTTCTGTAATTCTTCTGTAAAGTATTGTGCTAACTCCCTTTCAAAGACTTCATACTGATTCATCAATTTCTGATAATCATCAAAGAATACTGGGGTATCTTTTTCAATATAGTCAAAAACAGTCCATGTCTTGTCATAACACAAAGATAAAAACTTCCTAGAATCTAAATGCATTTGTTTTTGATGAAAACTTGAAAGAATTTCTTCTAAGTATGATTTTAAAATAGGTGATAACGTTTTTGAAATTTGTTTTTCTAAAGCTGATTGTCCTCGTTGATAATCCTTTTCCCTCAAAAGCATATCACTAGCTGGAAAGATAATGAGTTCTGTCTGATTTTCTTTCGATAATTGTGTTTCGACTTCAAATGACCTAATACCATCGACTTCATCACCAAAAAACTCAATTCGGTAAGGTTCCAACTGGGATATTTCAAAAATATCTAAAATATCTCCTCGCAGACTAAATTCGCCTTGAGTTTGTACTTGTGTAACTTTTCGATAGCCTATCTCTTTTAACTGATGGATAAGTGCGTGTTGGTCATATTCTTCACCAACTGTTATTTTTACAATACTATCTTTAAATGCATTGGGAGACGGTAAAATCAATCGACTTGCTGCGATATTACAAACTAAAATCCCTTTCTTAGATGAATCAGTCAAAAAACGCAAGGCTTCAACCCGTGAAATGATTTTTTCTTGTGAAGACATCAAAAACTCGACCATAGGGGAGTCATCTACCAAAAATGGATAGACAAGTTCCTCACCCAAGATAGATATAAGATCACTAACAAGTCCTTCGGCTTCTCCATAAGTTGACGTCAATAACACAATCTTATCTTCCTGTCTCAAACTACTAGCAATTGCTAAAGTTTTTGTAGAAGTTGACAAGCCTAAGATTAATTGTCTTTTCTTATCTGTCAGATTTTGATGCCATTTTTTTATCTGATCATTTTCTGAGAATAAATCTAATAAGGTCACCATTTATCCGTTATACCTCTGCATCGTTTTTTCAAAGTTTTTCTCTTGTAAATAGTAGTTTACAGAATCGTCAACTTTGTCAATAGACTGTAAAATACCAATATAATCATCCTTGTCAAAAGTACTCAAAACATGGTGAACAACTGACATGCCATTTTTAGGTCTTCCGATTCCAATTTTAACACGATTAAAGGTTTGGGTTCCAATATGTTGAATAATAGACTTGATACCATTATGACCACCTGCTGAACCTTTTGCTCTTAAACGAATTTTCCCAACTTCCATGTCAAGGTCATCGTAAATGATGAGTAAATCTTCAATATCCAAACCATAATAAGTCAATAAAGCATGAACCGCTTTTCCACTTTCATTCATAAATGTCGTTGGTTTGACAAGATAAATTTTTTCTCCATTTAGGAAAAAGGATGCTAGGTCAGCTTGAAATATCTTATCGTGTGTAAAAGTGACATTCTGTTTCTTCGCGAGTTGGTCAATCAACATAAATCCAACATTGTGTTTGGTCTCAAAATATTTATCTCCTGGATTTCCTAATCCTACAAGTAATTTGGTCATTTATTTTTCCTTTCAAAAGCCAAAAGGGTTGGAATTTTTTTCCAACCTAATTGACACTATTTGTTAAATATTATTAGACATTAAAGCGGAATTCCATGATATCGCCATCTTGAACGATATATTCTTTTCCTTCTTCACGCAAGCGTCCAGCTTCTTTTACAGCCTTTTCAGATCCGTATTTCACTAGATCCTCATATGACATGGTTACTGCACGAATAAATCCTTTTTCAAAGTCTGAGTGGATAATACCAGCTGCTTGAGGAGCCTTCATACCACGTTTGAAGGTCCAAGCGCGAACTTCTTTTTCACCAGCTGTGAAGTAAGTTCCCAATCCAAGCAAATGGTAAGCAGCACGAGTCAACTTGTCAACGCCTGATTCTGTCAACCCAAGTGCTTCAAGAAACTCTTGCTTATCTTCATCGTCTAACTCAGAAATTTCTTCCTCAGCACGCGCAGAAATAACGACTACTTCAGCATTTTCTGTCGCTGCGAATTCACGAATTTGTTTAACATAGTCGATAGAGTCAGGTTCTGAAACCACATCCTCGTCCACATTAGCAACATAGAGCACTGGTTTAGTCGTCAAAAGGAAGAGACCTTTGACAACTTTTTGTTCTTCATCTGTAAATTCAATAGTTCGAGCTGATTTTCCATCTTCTAGGACTGGTTTAATCTTTTGAAGAACATTAAACTCAGCTACTGATTCTTTATCTTTTTGCGTACGTGCCATCTTTTCTACACGCGCATAACGCTTATTAACTGATTCTAAGTCAGCAAGAATCAACTCCAGGTTAATAGTATCAATATCTGCAAGTGGATCCACAAAAGCATCTTCACGTCCTTGCTCGCGCATCACATTTTCATCATCAAAAGCACGAACTACGTGAACAATCGCGTCTACTTCACGGATATTAGCCAAGAATTTATTCCCTAGCCCTTCTCCTTTTGAAGCTCCTTTTACAATTCCTGCGATATCTGTAAATTCAAATGTTGTTGGAACTGTCTTTTTAGGAGTGATCATTTCAGTCAATTTTTGTAGGCGTTCATCTGGAACCTCAACCATTCCAACGTTTGGATCAATCGTCGCAAATGGATAGTTTGCAGCCTCTGCTCCTGCTTTTGTAATTGCATTAAATAGTGTTGATTTACCAACGTTTGGCAAACCAACGATACCTGCTGTTAAAGCCATATTTTCTCATTCTCCGTTTTCATTTCAATCCCTAATATTATAACACAAAAAGGGAAAACTTGCTAACCCTCTAACTGAGGGGTTTCAGTCAATAATTTTATTCATTTTTCGATCAAAATCATAGCGCCCCATCATGACAACATGGTCACAATTGCTACATTTAATTTTGATATCTGCTCCTACACGTGTAATTTCCCAACGATTGGCCTTTTTACCTGTTGACTTGATGGTGCAAGCATGTGGTTTTTTCATTTCAACAAAATTTCCAACTTGATACATACTACTCTCCTTCTCTTTTTAGATTATATCATAAAAGAGGCGAGCCAGGCTCAACCTCTTTCACTTAATTTGTACGAACTGGTGTAATGAGCTGCATGAAGTCTTCATCAGTGTCTGCTGGCACAAGAGTAAATGGACGAACAGCTGAGATAAAGCTAATGGTCACCTTTTCGCTATTTAAAGCCTTAAGAGAATCAATCAAGTAAGTTGGGTTGAAACTAATAGTCAAATCTTCACCAGTCACCTGATCAGTATCGATTTCTTCGTTTACTTTACCAACTTCTGGAGAATGAACATGGGCGCTAACAATACCACCTTTAATTTCAAGCTTCACAGTACCATTTTGAGTCGCACTTGATAAAAGGCGAGCACGCTCCATTGACTGACGTAAGTTTACCACATCAAAAGTAATAGTAGTGTTAAAGTCTGTCGGAATCAAGCGATCTGTATCAGGATAGTTACCTTCTAACAAACGAGTATAGAAGCTAATATTTTCGCTTCTAAAGAGGATTTGATTGTTGGCAAAGAAAATCTCTACAGTTTCAATATCGTCTGTAAATACTGCTGAAAATTCGCGTAGAGAACGGCTAGGAATCACGACATCAAAATCATCACTATTTTTTTCAAGAGTCAATTTTTTCTGGCTTAGACGATGAGAGTCTGTTGCAACTGTTTTTAACTCTTTGTGTTGGCTCAATACAAAATGAACACCTGTTAAAATTGGACGACTTTCTTGTGTACTTGCAGCAAAAGCTGTTTCATTGATAATTTTCTTAAGTAATTTTGTTTCAAGAACCAAAGGAGTGCTTGCTGAAATTTCTTGGATTCGTGGATATTGCTCGCTATCTTTTCCTTTTAGGGTAATTTCTGATTTGCCACTAGTTAAAACAATTTGGTTTTGTTCAATTTCTTTAAAATCAAGAGTCACATCAGGTAGACTAGATACCACATTGATGAAGAAAGAAGCTTCAAGAAGGATCGAACCTAAAGAAGTAATTAACAAACCAGCATCTTCATTTTTTTGAGAAATAAAATTTTCAATTGAAATTTGACCATTTGAACCAATTAAAGTAACACCTTCATTGGTTACGTCAATTTTGACGGTTGATAAAATAGGAATGGCATTTTTAGAGCTAATAGCTCTCTTAGTAGTATTTAAGGCTTGTAGAAATAAATTTTTATTAATTGAAAAATGAATCATGGATTCTCCTTTATTTATTTTTAGTATTAGAAGGATAATAGTAATAATAGAGTCTGTGAAATCTGTGGAAAACAGACTTTAAACAAGTCATATCAAGTTTTTGGGCTTGTTTAAAAAATGTGGATAAAAAAGATAATAAAGTAAAAGTTATCCACAAGTTATTTGATTTTCTTTTTGATTGATTCAATTTCTAAACGTAAATTATCGTCTTCATCAATCAAAGATTTAATTTTGGCATGGGCATGAATGACTGTTGTGTGATCTTTACCACCAAATTCCTTCCCAATTTTTGGAAGACTATTATCTGTTAGTTCTCTAGATAAATACATGGCTACTTGACGGGCTAACACAATATTTTGAAGGCGTCTGCTTCCCTTCATTTCTTTGACGCTGACACCATAAAAGTTACCAACTTCATTTTGGATTTTATCAATTGGGATGACGAGCATTTGGCTAACATCTTGTTTGCGTGCCCTAATAGCCTCTGCAGCGATATCGATAGTGATATCCTTAATCTTCTTCACTCGGGCGATTAAAGTGATGTCGTTGATTGCTCCTTCAAGTTCTCGGACGTTTGAATCAAATTGACCAGCTAGGTATTCTAGGGTATCACTTTGGAAATGGTAGTCTAAATTCTCTGTTTTGCTTTGTAAAATGGCAATACGTGTCTCAAAGTCAGGTGGTGTGATATTTTGCGTCAAGCCCCAGCTAAAGCGCGTGACAAGTCTTTCTTCAAGGCCCTCTAAGTGTTTAGGGCTACGATCACTAGTCAGAACAATTTGTTTTTGATTGTTATGGAGAACATTGAAAGTATTGAAAAATTCTTCCTGAGTTGCAACTTTTTTTCCACTCAGCGATTGAATATCATCAATTAACAAGAGATCGAGGCTACGGTAGGTTTTTTTGAACTTATCCATTTCACCCAGTCTCAGATGTTCAAGAAAGTCGTTTATAAAGCTTTCAGCAGGAATGTACTTCACACGCGCATCAGGAATATTTTTCAAAATCTCATTCCCAATGGCATTGAGTAAGTGAGTCTTACCAAGCCCAGGTCCTCCATAGATAAAAAGAGGATTATAGGTCAAGGCCAAATCTTCAGAGACAGCCAGGGCGGCTGATACTGCCCAAACATTTCCATCCCCTTGGATAAAATTATCAAAGGTATACTTTTCTTTTAATCCAGTATCCGAATAAGGAATAGATGCTAACTTTGGACTATAGTCATAGAGAGTTGAATTTGGAGCTTCTTCAACTTGTGGGATAATCGTATCTTGAGGCTTGGTAAAAATATAGTGGGGAGTTATTTCAGCATCATAAATCTCAAAACCAGCTACTACAATGATATCTTTTAGTTGTTTTTTCCAGACCATTTCCATTTCAGATCGTGGTAAAAATATAGTGGCAACATTTTCTTCTACCTTAATGAGTTCAGCTTGAATAGCATAGAAATCATACATGGAACGAGTTAGTCTTTCTTGTGCAAATTCTAATATACGATTCCAAAATTGTTTTTCTTTCAATCCTTTCTCCTCCTTTACTATTTAAAAGTTTAATGCTAGATTTATTTTACCATAGATAGCAAGAATTTTCCACAAGCTGTGAAAAATAATCCACAATGTTATCAAGTTTTATCCACAGGTTGGGGATAAAATCAGAAACTATTGATTTATGAAGCTTTTTTTTGAAAAAAATAGTGGATAACCTTGTGAGATAAAAAAATAAAAGAACAGCCTTATTTCAGGCTGTTGATAATTCTACTGTATTCTTCTTGGTTTGAGAAAGCAATAATGATTTTTCCACTATCTTTTTTAGACAGTTTGATTTCTACATCTAATCCGAGTATTTTTTTTAACTGTTCTTCTTCATTTTGTATGAAATAATCATTTTTTTGCAGTTTCTTTTGTTTTTTCTCTGTCAGAAGAGCTTCTAACTTCCTTACAGAAATGTCTTCTTCTATAATTCGTTGAAAGAAATAGTCTTGTTGTTCCTTATTCAACCCAACTAGCGAACGCGCATGGGCTTGTGATAGTTGGCCATTTTCTACTTCTGAAAGGATCTGTTCTGGCAAGGACAGCAAGCGAATAGAGTTGCTGATATAAGGACGAGACTTGCCCATTTTATCTGCAATTTCAGCATGGGTAAATCCTTTCTCTACAAGAGATTCATAGGCGCGTGCTTCTTCTATTGGATTTAAATTTTCTCTCTGTAAATTTTCAATGATAGATTGGATCATCATCTCTTGATCTGAAAGCTGCTTAACAACAGCTGGGATATACCTTAGACCAGCTAAAAGTGAAGCCCGATAGCGTCTCTCTCCTGCAAGGATTTCATAACCAATAACAGGAGATTGACGAACAATAATCGGTTGAATGACCCCATTTTCTTTGATAGACTGTGCTAGTTCATGTAGTTTTTCTCCATCAAATTCTTTTCGAGGTTGATAGGGATTTTTCTGTATATCTGTGATAGAAATCATTTCAAATTTTTCCATGATTCTACACTAACACATCTTTTATCTTATGTAAAGCTTTCTTTACATAGATGTCAATTAAGATTCTAAATCACCTGAACTCTTGTCAAGTTTAATAGATGTAGTTTCTTCTTTACCGTTACGATAGTAAGTTATTTTAATGGTATCTCCGATAGAATGATTGTAAAGAGCACTTTGTAAGTCTGTTGATGAAGCAATTTCCTTGTCATCTACTTTTGTAATAACATCGTATTTTTCAAGGTGACCATTGGCAGGCATATTACTTTGCACAGAACGAACAACTACACCAGATGTTACATTGCTTGGAATATTCAGTCTTCTAATATCACTTGTATTAATATTTGAGAGATTGACCATTTGAATTCCCAAAGCTGGACGAGTAACTTTTCCGTTCTTTTCCAACTGTTCAATAATATTGATAGCATCATTTGCAGGGATTGCAAAACCAAGACCTTCTACAGATGTTCCTCCATTTGTGGCAATTTTACTTGAGGTAATTCCGATAACCTGTCCTTGAATATTGATTAGTGGGCCACCAGAGTTACCTGGGTTAATAGCAGTATCAGTTTGGATGGCTTTTGTAGAAATGGCTTGTCCATCTTCAGATTTTAAAGATACATTTCGATTAAGACTAGATACGATACCTTGAGTGACAGTATTAGCATATTCAGAACCTAATGGGCTACCGATGGCAATAGCAGTTTCTCCTACGGTTAACTTGCTAGAATCACCAAATTCAGCTACTGTTGTCACTTTTTCTGAAGAGATTTTGACGACAGCAATATCAGAGAAAGTATCAGCTCCGACGATTTCTCCAGGTACTTTAGTTCCATCTGACAAACGAATATCTACTTTGCTGGCACCATTTATAACGTGATTGTTGGTGACGATGTAAGCTTCTTTATCATTCTTTTTATAAATAACCCCAGATCCTTCACTAGAGATTTGCTGAGAATCTGTGTCAGTATCATCATTACCAAATACGCTATTTTGTCTGTTTGCCGAATAAGTAATAACAGAAACAACAGCATCTTTTACTTTGTTAACAGCCTGAGTTGTTGAATTTTCGTTTTTATAGGCAGTTTGTGTAATAGTACTATTGTTGTTAGAGCTACTTACACCACTTTTTTGAGTTAGTTGGTTTATTGAAAAACTACCCAAGGCACCGCTAATAAAGCTAATGACGATAACGACTAATAATTGAAACCATTTTTTGTAAAATGTTTTTTGATGTTTCATATTTACCTCCATATGTTATGTTTGAAATTACTGAAAGTATAAACTGACTAGCTTAATTATAACTTAAAAACAAAAGTTTTTCACAGATTGTGGATAACTTTCAAAAATCTGTGGTTTTCTAGTGAAAATTAACCTTTTATTTTGTGAATAAGATGTGAAAAAATGGAGAATATGTTAGAATAGAGTCATGAAAATTAAAGTTGTAACAGTCGGGAAACTGAAAGAAAAGTATTTAAAAGATGGTATCTCAGAGTATTCAAAACGAATTTCTCGATTTGCTAAGCTTGAAATGATAGAGCTAGCAGATGAAAAAACACCAGATAAGGCCAGTGAATCAGAAAATCAAAAGATTTTAGAAATAGAAGGTCAGAGAATTTTATCAAAAGTTGGTGACCGTGATTTTGTTATTGTGTTAGCCATTGAAGGGAAAACTTTCTCCTCAGAAGAATTTAGTAAGCATTTAGAAGAAGCTTCTATAAAAGGATTTTCTACTCTTACTTTTATTATTGGAGGGAGTCTGGGATTAGCACAGGATGTAAAAAAGAGATCCAATCTCTCTGTTAGTTTTGGTCGTTTAACCTTGCCCCATCAGTTAATGAGACTAGTCCTTGTTGAACAAATCTATCGAGCTTTTACAATACAGCAGGGCTCGCCCTATCATAAATAGAAAATTGACTTTCAATTGAATTTTTGGTAGAATAGCTGTATTAGGTCTCATAGCTCAGCTGGATAGAGCATTCGCCTTCTAAGCGAACGGTCGCAGGTTCGAATCCTGCTGGGATCAATATAGTAGCAAAGCTGGGAATTTTCCCGGCTTTTTTTTTAAAAAAGTACACTTGGGGAGAAAAAAATGACAGTTGAGAGAATTTTATCTAAAATTAAATTCCATTTTGTATAATGGTTTTTGTAAGTTAGCTTACAGGAAAAAAAACATTTTAGGAGATTTTATTATGAAAAACACAGTTAAATTGGAAAAGTTTGTAGCCTTGAAGGAAAAAGAATTGCAGGAGATTCGAGGTGGGGAGATGAGGAGAATAGATAAAATGTTTATTAATTTTCTTAAAAGAAGATAAGGGAGTGTCAGAATGAATTTTTTCTTAGTAGTAGATTTTATATTATATTTTTTTATTATTAGTCACAGTTACAGTTTAATTTGCAAAGGTCAAATAAAAGAAAAGGAACTATACGTTTTTGGTGCTTATACATTACTAGTAGAAATAGTACTTAGCCTTTCCTTTTATCTTCTAAATTTAGATGGGTTAGGAATTGCAACATTTTTATTTCCTTTGGGTTTATATTCCTATTTTCGATGGATTAAACAGTATGAGAGGGATAGAGGACTATTCCTAAGTTTACTACTATCTCTTTTATATGAGAGCACTCATACCTTTCTGTCCGTAACTTTCTCCTCTCTAACAGGAGACAATTTTGTTTTACAATATTATGACCCATTCTTTTTCGTTGTAACGGTATTGACCTATTTTATTATCTTAAAAATCATTCATTATTTCCACTTGGAACTAACCTATTTTGACAAAGACTACCTCTATCCTTTCTTGAAAAAAGTATTTTTTGCTTTACTATTGCTACATATTGTATCTTTCGTTTCAGATATGGTAAGTACGATTAAACATTTGAATAGTTTTGGAAGTATTCTATCATCTATTGTCTTTATATCTCTCCTTCTGACCTTCTTTGCAATGAATTCTCATAAAGAACAAATGGAGAAAGAAATTGCGTTGAAGCAGAAGAAATTTGAACAGAAACATTTACAAAACTATACAGATGAAATTGTTGGTCTGTATAATGAAATTCGTGGTTTTCGACATGATTATGCTGGGATGCTTGTCAGCATGCAGATGGCAATTGACAGTGGTGATTTACAGGAAATTGACAGAGTTTACAATAAAGTTTTAGTCAAAGCAAATCATAAACTGCGTTCAGATAAGTACACTTACTTTGATTTGAACAATATAGAAGATTCAGCTTTACGAAGTTTGGTTGCCCAGTCCATTGTCTATGCTCGAAATAATGGTGTAGAGTTTACACTGGAAGTAAAAGATACGATTACCAAGCTTCCAATAGACCTGCTGGATTTAGTTCGTATTATGAGTGTTTTATTGAACAATGCTGTCGAAGGATCGGCTGATAGTTATAAAAAGCAGATGGAAGTAGCAGTTATTAAGATGGAAACTGAAACAGTGATTGTGATTCAGAATTCATGTAAAATGACGATGACTCCTTCAGGAGATCTATTTGCTTTAGGATTCTCTACTAAGGGAAGAAATCGTGGAGTCGGATTAAATAATGTGAAAGAACTACTGGATAAGTACAACAATATTATTTTAGAAACAGAGATGGAAGGCAGTACATTTAGACAAATCATTAGATTTAAGAGGGAATTTGAATGAAAGTTTTAATTTTAGAAGATGTTATTGAACATCAAGTGAGACTAGAGAGAATATTGGATGAAATTTCGAAAGAATCGAATATTCCAATATCATACAAGACAACGGGAAAAGTTCGTGAGTTTAAGGAATATATCGAAAATGATGAAGTAAACCAGCTTTATTTTCTAGATATTGATATTCATGGAATTGAGAAAAAAGGGTTTGAAGTTGCTCAGTTTATTCGTCATCACAATCCTTACGCTATTATCGTCTTTATCACCAGTCGATCAGAGTTTGCGACTCTAACCTATAAATACCAGGTATCAGCCTTAGATTTTGTTGATAAGGATATCAATGATGAGTTGTTTAAGAAGAGAATTGAGCAAAATATCTTCTACACGAAGAGTATGTTACTTGAAAATGAAGATGTTGTAGATTATTTTGACTACAATTACAAGGGAAATGATTTAAAAATTCCTTACCATGATATTTTGTATATTGAAACGACAGGTGTCTCTCATAAATTACGCATTATTGGTAAGAATTTTGCCAAAGAGTTTTACGGTACCATGACAGATATTCAGGAAAAGGACAAACATACTCAGAGATTTTATTCTCCTCATAAGTCATTTTTGGTAAATATAGGCAATATCAGAGAAATTGATCGAAAAAATCTAGAAATTGTTTTCTATGAAGACCATCGTTGTCCTATTTCAAGATTAAAAATTAGAAAATTAAAAGATATTCTAGAGAAAAAATCTCAAAAGTAATTGACAATTAGCAAGAAATTGATATAATGGTTATATCTGCTACAGATAGAAGGTCCGTTGGTCAAGGGGTTAAGACACCGCCTTTTCACGGCGGTAACACGGGTTCGAATCCCGTACGGACTATTTTATCCGCCATAGCTCAGTTGGTAGTAGCGCATGACTGTTAATCATGATGTCGTAGGTTCGAGTCCTACTGGCGGAGTATAGATAAAAGGGAACACAACTGTGTTCCTCTTTTTGTATCAATTTGTATCACCAAGCATTTTCATAAGGAAGTCTGTTATTTCTTGAGGACTTTCTTTTTTTCCATGTGCAATCCAAGTTTGGCAGACACCAAAAAGTGCGTGAGTTAGATAGATGCTACTATATTCTAATTCAGTGGTATTGAGATTCAGTTGCATAAATCGCTTTTGTAAATCTGTACTGAGCATGATATGAAGTTTATTTCGTAAGAAATTTTGGATTTCTTTGGTCCCATTTTCAGAAAGAAGGGCAGCTAGAAGTGGTTCTGACTCTAGATATTCAAATACTTCTAGAATAGCATCTCTTTTGTGATGAGCATGTTTTTGAAAAATATATTCAAATGTATGAAATAGCTTGCTTTGATAGTGCTCGATCATATCATACTTATCCTTATAGTGCGTATAGAAACTGGAACGACTAATTCCGGCCTTTTCTGCTAACTTGACAGTAGAAATTTGATCAAATGGTTGTTCCATCAGTAATTCTACCATAGCATTTTCAATAGTTCGCTTTGTTTTTAAGCGTTTGTTACTTTCTTTCATATTTCCTCCTTGTAAACAAATTAGACTATATGTCTAAAAATGGATTTTTTATCTTGTAATTTAGATTTTTTATTGTATAATCTATTATATCAAAATTTTAGACAATATGTTTAAAAAAGGAGAAACTATGTTTAAAGAATGGAAAGCAATTTTTAAAAAACCAACCTTTATTATTGTCATGATAGGGGTTTCTCTTATTCCCGCTCTGTACAATATCATATTTTTATCCTCAATGTGGGATCCATATGGTCAAGTGTCTGACTTACCTGTGGCAGTTGTCAATAATGATAAAGAGGCCTCTTATAATGGTAATAGCATGTCTATAGGAAAAGATATGGTGTCTAATTTAGAGCAAAATAAATCATTGGATTTTCATTTTGTAGATGAAGAAGAAGGTAAGAAGGGTCTAGAAAACGGTGATTATTTTATGGTAGTCACTTTGCCAAGTGATCTATCTGAAAAAGCATCTTCTATTTTAACGGATCACCCAGAACAAATGCAGATCGATTATCAGACTTCAAGTGGTCATAGCTTTATTGCAAGTAAGATGAGTGATTCTGCTATGACACAATTAAAGCAGAGTGTTTCTACCAATGTAACCGAGACTTATACTAAAGCTTTCTTTAACAAGATGGTCGATTTAAAGGATGGTATGAGTCAAGCAGCGTCTGGTAGTGAAAAACTAACTGATGGAGCGAATCAGTTAGTGGCAGGAAGTCAAACATTAACTACTAACCTACACTCTTTAGCAGATTCAAGTTTAACATTTTCAAATGGAACGGAGCAGTTTACTAAAGGATTATCCTCTTATGTCTCTGGTGTTGAACAACTTCATCTTGGATTAGGAAATTTTAATAGTGGTTTAGTTACATATACTGGTGCAGTGAGTCAATTAGATAGCGGATTAGGTCAATTATCTTCTAAAAGTCCTGAATTAGTAGGAGGAATCAATCAACTATATACTGGTGTAGAGTCCTATACTGGCGGTGTTTCTCAGCTCAATGCTGGTCTTAATCAATTTTCATCTGGTGTTAGTGCCTACACCAATGGAGTGGGAAGTCTTGCAACAGGTGCTAATCAGTTATCTAATCAATCAGCTACACTTCGAATGGGGGTGGAGCAATTAAGTGAAGGAATTCAACAACTTTCTAGCAAGTTAGATGCTTCGTCTGAGCAAAAAGATCAAATTAATCAATTATCTTCTGGTCTAAATCAGTTAAATCAAGCTATTCAAAATATTGATGTTGGAGATACAAAACAATTAGATTCTGTTTTATCAAGTATAGTATCTCTTTCTAATCAAATGTTAGCAAGTGCTCAGTCTGATAAAGCGACTACATTAGCTAATATTCAATCGACAGCAGCTTATCAATCTTTGACAAGTGAGCAACAAGCTGAGATAAGTGCTTCTGTATCTCAAAATTCGACTGATAGTATTCAATCAGCACAGTCAATTGTAGCTTTAGTTCAAGGTTTACAAGGAAGTTTAGAAAACTTACAAAATCAATCTTCTAATCTTTCGACTTTAAAAAATCAAGCTAATCAAGTATTACCTATTGCTTCTACTTCTTTGACAGGATTGTCAAGTGGATTAACAGAGATACAAGGAGCTGTTGCTAGCAAATTAGTTCCTGCCAGTCAGTCGATTACATCGGGTGTAAATGCATATACTGCAGGTGTTGATAAAGTTTCTCAAGGCGCAAGTCAACTAAGTGAAAAGAATTCCACCTTGACAGGTAGTCTGGATCAACTAGTTTCAGGCTCAACTACCTTGACACAAAAATCTTCTAACTTGACAGCAGGAGTTGGTCAATTAGTTGAAAAAACTCCAGAATTAGTGTCTGGTATTGAAAAATTATCAACTGGCTCTAACCAATTGAATCAAAAGAGTCAAGAATTAATGGCAGGAGTTGATAAATTACAATCAGGATCTGGTCAATTAGCAGACAAATCCAGTCAGTTACTTTCAGGTGCTTCTCAATTAGAGAATGGAGCTAATAAATTGGCAGATGGATCTGGTAAACTTGCAGAAGGTGGAACAAAGTTAACTTCTGGATTGGAAGGTTTACAGATAGGAGTTGCTTCTTTGGGACAAGGATTAAGTAATGCTAGAGATCAACTTAAATCAGCATCAACGGAATCTAAAAATGCAGAGATTTTGTCAAATCCACTCAATCTTTCAAAAACAGACAATGATCAAGTTCCTGTAAATGGAATTGCAATGGCTCCTTATATGATATCAGTTGCTCTCTTTGTTGCAGCAATATCAACGAATATGATCTTTGCGAAGTTGCCTTCAGGACGTCATCCAGAGAGTCGTTGGGCTTGGTTGAAATCTCGAGCAGAAATAAATGGTATTATAGCTGTTTTGGCAGGAATTTTGGTATATGGAGGAGTTCATCTTATTGGTCTAACGGCTAATCATGAGATGAGAACATTTATTCTCATTATCCTAACAAGTTTAGTATTCATGTCCATGGTGACCGCTTTAACAACATGGAATAGCCGTATAGGAGCTTTCTTTTCTCTTATTTTGCTTTTATTACAGTTAGCATCAAGTGCAGGTACTTACCCGCTTGCTTTGACAAATGATTTCTTTAGAGCTATTAATCCCTGGTTACCAATGAGTTATTCAGTTTCGGGATTACGACAAACAATCTCTATGACAGGAAATATTCATCATCAAGTCGTTTACCTTGTCGTGATATTAGCCCTATTTATTGGTTTAGGTATGCTAGCCTATCAACCTAAGAAAATGGAAGAAGATTAAAAAAATCGACCGATTAATTGGTCGATTTTTTTATGTCTTAGATGACTTTCGTTTGTGATTATAAATTCCAAATAGTAAAAGTGAAGTAAAGGAACAGATTGATCCAGTAATAAAACCATTGGGAATAAAGGAAAGTGTAATAGTTCCTTTTCCCTTGGGAACATCAACTTTCATAAATCCAGTTTGAGCTTGTTTAATTTCTATTTTCTTATCATCTTGGTAGGCAGACCAACCTTTGTCATAAGGAATGGTGAAGAAAATAGATGTATCTTGTTGGACATCATATGTAGCAAAAACCTTGTTTTTAGAAGTTGATACTGTTACAGGCTGTTCTTTAATTTTTTGAATTGCCTCAGTTAAAGTTTGGGTATCTAAACGATAGAAGGTAGGAGATTCAAATGATACTTGTGAATTTCCAGGGAAACTAACATTGATATTGAAAGTTTTTTTCTCTTTTGTATAGCCTAGATTAAAGAAGGAGAAGATATTATCAGTTGTAAAAGTCTTTTTTTCACCATTTACAAGGATGTCAACTTTCTTTTGTTTATCATTAGAAAAGTGAAGATTTGTGAAAGAAAGATAAACTTGGCTGTTTTCTGGTACTTCAATTTGATACTGGATTGCTGCATCCTCATTTGAAGAACTTGTAACACTAATCAAATCATCAGTATTTTCTGTTTTGTCATAAGGGATTGGAGAAAAATAATCAAAATTGACGTTAGCAAGTTGATTTAAAAATGAGGCCTGATTATCCAAGGTATGTTCATTGAACTTGACATCATTGTAAACAGATTGACTAGCAAATGCAATCGGAAGAGAGTATTGATTTTCATATAGGGTAAGATTATCTTTTTGATAGATATCTTTAAAACCATACTTATCAATAGGACTGTCTGAGATATTGTACTGGATACCAAATAAACTATCAGCCAAAATACTATTATTTGCATAGCGGAGATTGAGATTAGTCCCAGAGGATTTAAACCCGAGTTTATCCAAAGTAGAGCTTGCTGAACGATTTCGAACAGATGAAAATTGAGAGATTCCATTGTAGTTGAATTTCATACTGTCATTTCCTGTCTGAGTTTGTAGTTTTTCAGTACGAGTAAATTGATTTCCAATATCTGTTGAGAAAGATTCCATAGCTGGGATATCTCGATTATATGAACTTCGAGAAGCAAAACCCCATTCTTTAGCAATTCCGTCCATTTGAGATGAAGCATTTAAACTCATTTCAACCATTATAAATAAAGAGATTAGAATGGCAAATAGATTTACAGAGATAAACATTTTGATAACTGCAAGGAGTAAAAGCGAATAGACAACCAAAAATTCAAGAGTAAGCAGAATATTCAAATCTGTTAAAAAAGAATAATGCGATTTTAGATAGATGGTAGCTAAAAATCCTGTTACTATAAGAAAAAGCGAAACTAAAAAATTCCAGATTTTAATTTCTTTCAGACGATTTAAGACTTCCGCTGCTGTGTAAATTAACAAGGTAGAGAAAATCCAAGCATAGCGATGTAAAAACATGTTTGGAGTATGCATGCCTTGCCAAAATAAATCAAGAACTTCAATATAAAAGCTTGCAATTAGAAATGTAAAGAAGATTGCATAGATAAGTTTCACATGAAACTTAATAGATTTCAGCGTAAAAAATAAAATGGTCAAAATAAAGGGAAGTAGTCCAACAAAAATCATTGGGATGGCCCCATACTTTGTTGTATCAAAGGAACCGATGAATTGCTTAGCAAAAAGATCAAGATACCAGCTACTTTCAGTTTGAAACTTTGTAACTTCAGTCAATTTTTCCCCATGTGTCTGTAAATCAAACAGAGTAGGAAGAATCAGAATCAAACTAGCCATACCAGCTAAAACAGAGGTGATTATGAAATCAAGAAAAGATGATTTTCGGGTTTTAAAGTCCCAAGAAATTTGACAGAGATACCAGAAAATAAGAAACAATGCTGTCATATAGCCAAAATAATAGTTTTGGATAAATAAGATTGACAGACTTGTAAAGTACAATAGGAATTTCTTTTTAGTGATGAGTATCTGTAAACCAGTTATAATTAAAGGAATCAAGATAAAAACATCTAGCCAGGTTTTTATCTCTAATTGACTGACAGTGAAACTCATCAGAGCATAGGAAGTAGATAAAGCTAGTTTTAAAGGATTAGGAATCGATTGAAATAATTTATTTAAACTAAAGTAAGTTGACAGTCCAATCAATCCAAATTTTAAGAGAGTTGTCAGATAGACAGCATCTGGCATATTAGTTAGATCAAAAAAGTAAACTAGTGGTGAAAGGAAACTACCCAAGTAATAACTAGATAGGGCATAGAAATTCAATCCGAGGCCACTTGTAAAGGTGTAGAACAAACTACCATTTCCGTGTAGGATATTTCTTAGAGCTATATCAAAAATAACGTATTGATGAAACCCATCTCCTAATAGTGGAGATGTATCGCTATTCCAGTAGATACCTTGAGATAGATATACTCCTATCATAATGATTATGGGAATGATGAAAGAAACAAAATAGGTCCAATATGTTTTAAAAAATAATTTCATGTTACCTCATAAAATGTTAGAAAACTCAGCTGGTTAACCCAACTGAGTTTTGAATTTTTTTAGTCTTTCCAAAGTTCTTTAACTTTTGCTTGTACTTCTGCATTCTCTAGGAATTCATCATAGGTTTCATCGATACGGTCAATGACGCCATTTTTAGACAAGACAATGATATGGTTGGCTAGAGTTTGAATAAACTCGTGGTCATGGCTGGCAAAGATGATTGATTCTTTAAAGTTTTTCAATCCATCATTCAAGCTTGAGATAGATTCCAAGTCCAAGTGATTGGTTGGATCATCAAGTACAAGGACATTTGATTTTAAGAGCATGAGTTTTGAAAGCATGACACGAACTTTTTCTCCCCCTGACAAGACATTTACAGGTTTGTTAACCTCATCTCCAGAGAAGAGCATACGGCCGAGGAAGCCACGTAGGAAAGTATTGTCATCTTCTTCTTTACTTGCGAATTGACGCAACCAGTCAAGGATTGACTCTCCTCCTGCAAAATCTGCCGAGTTATCTTTTGGCAAGTAAGAACGGCTAGTAGTTACTCCCCACTTGACAGTTCCTTCATAGTCAATGTCCCCCATGATTGCACGAATTAATGCAGTCGTTTGGATGTCATTTTGTCCAATAAGCGCTGTCTTATCACCTGGACGCAAGATAAAGCTGATATTATCTAAAATAGTCTCACCATCAATCTTTACAGTTAGATTTTCTACTGTCAAGAGATCATTACCAATCTCACGTTCCGCTTTAAAGTTGATAAATGGATATTTACGACTAGATGGTACAATTTCTTCAAGTTCAATCTTATCAAGCATTTTCTTACGTGATGTTGCTTGCCTTGATTTAGAAGCATTAGCAGAGAAACGAGCAACGAATTCTTGCAATTGTTTAATTTTTTCTTCTGCTTTAGCATTACGGTCTGCTAGCAATTTAGCAGCGAGTTCAGAAGATTCCTTCCAGAAGTCATAGTTTCCGACATAGAGTTTGATTTTTCCGAAGTCAAGGTCGGCCATGTGAGTACATACTTTGTTTAAGAAGTGACGGTCGTGTGATACTACGATAACGGTGTTATCAAAATCAATCAAGAAGTCTTCTAGCCATGTAATTGATTGGATATCCAAACCATTGGTCGGCTCGTCCAAAAGAAGGACATCTGGTTTACCAAAAAGTGCTTTGGCGAGGAGAACCTTTACTTTTTCACCGTTGGCCAATTCGCTCATATTTTGATAGTGCAATTCTTCTGGGATATTTAGGTTTTGAAGGAGTTGAGAGGCTTCACTTTCTGCTTCCCATCCTCCAAGCTCGGCAAACTCTCCTTCAAGTTCTGCAGCACGCACTCCATCTTCGTCTGAGAAATCTTCCTTCATGTAGATGGCATCTTTCTCTTTCATGATGCTATAAAGTTTTTCATTTCCCATGATAACAACATCAATGGCACGTTCATCTTCATAGTCAAAGTGATTTTGACGAAGAACAGAGAGACGTTCATCTGGACCAAGAGAGATGTGACCAGTAGTAGGTTCGATATCTCCAGCTAAAATTTTTAAAAAGGTTGATTTTCCGGCACCATTAGCACCGATCAATCCGTAAGTATTTCCTTCTGTAAATTTGATATTGACATCATCAAAAAGTTTGCGATCACTAAAACGTAGTGAAACATCAGATACTGTAAGCAATGTTTTTCTCCTATATATGTAATATATTTATTCTACTAGAAAATACGGAAATATTCAAATTTTTATCTGTCAATTTTGTGTAAATTAAATTTACAGCATACTTTACACAAATCCGTAAATAGCAAGGCTGATTTATTTTGATAAATTACGGTTATTTCATTAAAAAAATGCTATAATTGAAGGGACTATATCGAAGGAGAACAAAATGACTAAACCCATTATTTTAACAGGAGACCGTCCAACAGGAAAATTGCATATTGGACATTATGTTGGAAGTCTCAAAAATCGAGTATTATTACAGGAAGAGGATAAGTATGATATGTTTGTGTTCTTGGCTGACCAACAAGCCTTGACAGATCATGCTAAAGACCCTCAAACCATTGTAGAGTCTATCGGAAATGTGGCTTTGGATTACCTTGCAGTTGGATTGGATCCAAGTAAGTCAACTATTTTTATTCAAAGCCAGATTCCAGAGTTGGCTGAGTTGTCTATGTATTATATGAATTTAGTGTCATTAGCACGTTTGGAGCGCAATCCAACTGTCAAGACAGAAATTGCTCAGAAGGGATTTGGAGAAAGCATTCCAACAGGATTTTTGGTTTATCCAATTGCACAAGCAGCTGACATCACAGCCTTTAAGGCCAACTATGTTCCTGTTGGGACAGATCAGAAACCAATGATTGAGCAGACTCGTGAAATTGTTCGTTCTTTTAACAATGCATATAACTGTGATGTCTTGGTAGAACCGGAAGGTATTTATCCAGAAAATGAGAGAGCAGGGCGTTTGCCTGGTTTAGATGGGAATGCTAAAATGTCTAAATCACTCAATAATGGTATTTATTTAGCTGATGATGCGGATACTTTGCGTAAAAAAGTAATGAGTATGTATACAGATCCAAATCATATCCGCGTTGAGGATCCAGGTAAAATTGAAGGAAATATGGTTTTCCATTATCTAGATGTTTTTGGTCGTCTAGAAGATGCTCAAGAAATTGCTGACATGAAAGAACATTATCAACGAGGTGGTCTTGGTGATGTGAAGACCAAGCGTTATCTACTTGAAATATTAGAACGTGAACTTGGTCCTATTCGTGAGCGCCGTATCGAATTTGCTAAGGATATGGGAGAAGTTTATAATATGCTTCAAAAAGGTAGTGAAAGAGCGCGTGAAGTTGCAGGTCAAACCCTATCTGAGGTTAAAGGAGCAATGGGACTCCATTACTTTAACTAAGTTTATTTTACAAGAAACTATCATTTCTATCTAGAAGAAAAGATAGTTTTTTATTTACCCCTGTAACATTTGACAAATTTTTATAGAATGGTATGATAGATACAATATAAAAAGAGTCAAGCTCAAAAAGAAAGAAAAGAGGAAACTTCGAATGTCTAATTGGGACACTAAATTTTTGAAAAAAGGTTTTACCTTTGATGATGTATTGCTTATTCCAGCTGAAAGTCATGTGTTGCCTAACGATGCTGATTTAACAACTAAATTGGCAGATAATTTGACTTTAAATATCCCAATTATTACCGCTGCCATGGACACAGTTACAGAGAGTCAAATGGCCATTGCTATTGCTCGTGCAGGTGGTCTCGGAGTTATCCATAAAAACATGTCAATTGCTCAACAAGCAGACGAGGTTCGTAAGGTAAAACGTTCTGAAAATGGAGTTATTATTGATCCGTTCTTCTTGACGCCTGAACATACAATTGCTGAAGCAGATGAGCTTATGGGGCGTTACCGCATCAGTGGTGTTCCAGTTGTTGAAACACTTGAAAATCGTAAATTGGTTGGTATTTTGACAAACCGAGATCTTCGTTTTATTTCAGATTATAACCAACCAATCTCAAATCATATGACTAGTGAAAATCTTGTTACTGCTCCTGTGGGTACAGATCTTGCAACAGCTGAGAGTATTCTTCAAGAGCACCGTATTGAGAAACTTCCTTTGGTAGATGAAGAAGGTCGTCTTTCTGGTTTGATTACTATCAAAGATATTGAAAAAGTTATTGAGTTTCCAAATGCTGCTAAAGATGAGTTTGGTCGTCTATTAGTTGCAGGTGCAGTAGGTGTTACTTCAGATACATTTGAACGTGCAGAGGCTCTTTTTGAAGCAGGAGCGGATGCGATTGTTATTGATACTGCACATGGTCATTCTGCAGGTGTCTTGCGTAAAATTGCTGAGATTCGTGCTCACTTCCCAGATCGTACTTTGATTGCTGGAAATATTGCAACTGCTGAGGGAGCGCGCGCACTTTACGAAGCAGGTGTAGATGTTGTCAAGGTTGGGATTGGACCAGGTTCAATCTGTACTACTCGTGTGATTGCTGGTGTTGGTGTTCCGCAAGTAACAGCTATCTACGATGCTGCAGCTGTTGCGCGTGAATATGGTAAAACGATCATTGCTGACGGTGGAATCAAGTATTCTGGAGATATCGTAAAAGCCCTTGCTGCAGGTGGAAATGCTGTTATGCTTGGATCAATGTTTGCTGGAACTGATGAAGCTCCAGGTGAAACTGAAATCTTCCAAGGACGTAAGTTCAAGACTTACCGTGGTATGGGATCAATTGCTGCTATGAAAAAAGGTTCAAGCGATCGTTACTTCCAAGGTTCTGTCAATGAAGCAAACAAACTTGTTCCAGAAGGAATTGAAGGTCGTGTTGCTTATAAAGGAGCTGCAGCTGACATTGTCTTCCAAATGATTGGTGGTATTCGCTCTGGTATGGGTTATTGTGGTGCAGCTAACCTTAAAGAACTACACGATAATGCTCAATTTATTGAAATGTCTGGTGCTGGTTTGAAAGAGAGCCATCCTCATGATGTACAAATTACTAATGAGGCACCAAATTATTCTATGTAAAAAAACAATGAAAAGAACTCCAGTAAAAACAGGAGTTCTTTTACAATGTTGTCAATTTTCGTTTACAGTAACTTTACCATCCTGAATAGTGAAGATACTTAGATTTTCTGGCAGATTTTGAAGATGATCTAAGCTGGTTGTTGTGATAAAGGTTTGGATTGAATGAGAAATTGTTTCTAATAATTTTAGTTGTCGAGTGTTGTCAAGTTCGCTCATAACATCGTCAAGCAATAATATCGGAGATTCTGTAGTAATACTTTCCATTAACTCGATTTCTGCTAATTTTATAGAGAGGACGAGACTACGATGTTGACCTTGACTTCCAAAACTAGCATCCATCCCATTTATATAAAAAGAAATGTCATCTCGATGAGGACCGACACCAGTATTCTTTTTAAATAAATCTCTGGATCTACTTTTTTCTAAAGCAATTTTGAAAGATTCGGATAAGCCTTCTTTGTCAGTTAGCTTGACAGAAGATTGATAGGATATTGACAACTCTTCAATCTGATTAGAAAGTTCAAAATGTTTCTTACGGCCAAAATATTCTAGTTTTTTTATGAAATCTAAGCGGTGATTCATTACACGACATCCATAATCGATTAGCTGATCATCTAAGACTGAAAGGAAGGTTTCATCTATTTTTTGAGCTGATTTTAGATAAGTGTTTCTTTGTTTTAGGATGTGGTTATAATTGGTTAAGTCTGATAGATAGATGGGCTTAATTTGTCCAAGCTCCATATCAATGAATTTTCGTCGAACTGAAGGTGCTCCTTTAATTAGTTGTAAATCTTCAGGAGCAAATAAGACAACATTCATGTGTCCGACATAATCTGAAAGGCGTGCCTGTTTTAAATGATTAACTTTTGTCACACGGCCTTTTTGTGTTAGTTCGATTTCTAGAGGAATGGATCCAGTTTTTTTCTGAACGAGACCTGAAAGATGAAGTTGTTCCTCATCAAAATGAATGAGATTTTTATCTGTTCGAGTTCGATGACTGCGTGTTAAGGCTAAAAAATAGATAGCCTCTAACATATTTGTTTTACCTTGCGCATTACGTCCTAAAAAGATATTTAATTTAGGATTAAAGTCTATTTTCGTCTCTTTGTAGTTACGAAAAGTTTTGAGAGATAGGTGTTGTAGCCACATGATTATCTACCAGGGAATCGCGGAGCTTGTTTGCTTTTGGGTGATGAAGTAGGTTTTGATTTGTCTTTTTTTACTCCTTTATTCATCTCCTTAACAAGTTTAGCGATCCGTTCTTTTTCAACTTTATCAGCTTGATATTCCTCTTGCTCCTCAGAAGTAGGTTGTGTCAATAAGATGTCAATATTCATGTCAGGTATGTCAATTTTATCACCAATGCGAAGTTTTTTACCACGACGACTCTCTAATTCCCCATTAAAGTAAACAGAATGTTCAGAGAGAAATGATTTGATAGCTCCTCCGCTATGTGTAATTCCAAGTTCTTTGAGTAGTGCTTGGAGGGTAATAAATTCTTCAAATAATTTGTATTCCATAATTCACCTCAATCTTTGGTATTATACCATATTTTCCTAAAAATAGTGAGAGAAACAGGGAGAAATGTAAGCGATTTTTATTTCAAAAGTGTTACAGGGGACAAGAAAATTTCAGGTTTTCGTGATATAATAGAAGTCTGTATATGAGGAGGTAAATCATGGAGTTAGTGCATGGAATTTCAACACATTTTATCCAATCAAAGAAGTTTAAAACGAACAAAATTACCGTGCGTTTTACCTCTCCATTATCTCTTGATACGATTACAGGTCGCATGTTGAGTGCGAGTATGCTAGAAACGTCCAACCAGATGTACCCCACTTCTCAAGCTTTGAGAAGACACTTGGCCAGTCTATATGGTACAGATATGTCAACCAATTGTTTTAGAAGAGGGCAAAGTCATATTGTAGAATTGACATTTACCTATGTTCGTGATGAGTTTTTAAGTAGGAAAAATGTGCTAACTTCTCAGGTTTTGGAACTAGTAAAAGAAACTCTTTTTTCCCCCGTCGTAGTTGATAATGGGTTTGATTCGGCCTTATTTGAAATTGAGAAAAAACAATTGCTAGCAAGTTTAGCAGCTGATATAGATGATTCTTTTTATTTTGCACATAAAGAATTAGATAAATTATTTTTTCATGATGAACGTCTCCAATTGGAATACAGTGATTTACGAAATCGTATTTTAGCTGAAACTCCACAAAGTTCTTATTCTTGTTTCCAAGAATTTTTGGCCAATGATCGAATAGATTTCTTTTTCTTAGGTGATTTTAATGAGATTGAAATTCAAAATGTATTAGAATCATTTGGTTTTAAAGGTCGAGAAGGAGATGTGAAGGTTCAGTATTGTCAACCTTATTCCAATATCCTTCAGGAAGGTATGGTTCGGAAAAATGTGGGACAATCCATTTTGGAATTAGGTTATCATTGCCCTTCTGAATATGGTGATGAGCAACATTTACCCATGATTGTAATGAATGGTTTACTTGGTGGATTTGCTCACTCTAAACTATTTACAAATGTCCGTGAAAATGCTGGATTGGCTTATACTATTTCAAGTCAGCTCGATTTATTTAGTGGATTCTTGAGGATGTATGCTGGCATTGATCGAGAAAATCGGAATCAGGCTCGAAAAATGATGAATAATCAACTGCTTGATTTAAAAAAAGGTTATTTTACAGAACTTGAGCTAGAGCAGACCAAGGAAATGATTCGTCGATCTTTGTTGCTTTCTCAAGATAATCAATCTTCATTGATTGAACGTGCTTATCAAAATGCCTTACTTGGAAAATCTTCAGCAGACTTTAAAAGTTGGATTGCAAAACTCGAGCAAGTTGACAAAGATGCTATTTGTAAAGCAGCTAGTAATGTGAAACTACAAGCGATTTACTTTATGGAAGGAATAGAATGACAAAGGTTGTTTTTGAAGAAAAATACTATCCAGCTGTAAAAGAAATGGTTTATCGAACTCGTTTGGCCAACGGATTGATAGTAGCTCTTCTACCTAAAAAGGAATTTAAAGAGGTTTACGGGAGTGTAACTGTACAGTTTGGTTCGGTAGATACGCTTGTCACAGAAGTTGACGGAGATGTAAAAGAATATCCTGGAGGAATTGCTCATTTTCTTGAACATAAATTATTTGAGAGAGAAGATGCTAGCGATTTGATGTCAGCTTTTACGAGTCTAGGTGCAGATAGTAATGCCTTTACAAGCTTTACAAAAACAAGCTATCTTTTTTCAGCAACGGATCATTTTTTAGAAAATTTAGACTTACTTGATGAATTGGTAACATCAGCACATTTTACTGAAGATTCCATTTTAAGAGAGCAGGATATTATCCAGCAAGAACGAGAAATGTATCAAGATGATCCGGATTCGTGTTTATTCTTTTCAACTTTAGCGAATTTGTATCCTGGTACACCTTTAGCAACTGATATAGTTGGAAGTGAGGAGTCAATTTCCCAAATCAATCTAACTAATTTGCAAGAAAATTTTACAAGATTTTACAAACCTGTAAACATGTCTCTGTTTTTAGTTGGTAATTTTGATGTGGATCAGGTACAGGGTTATTTTGAAAGAAAAGAACTGGAGGATTTAGATGTTCAGGAACTAGCAAGAGAAAAGTTTGTTTTACAACCTGTAAAGCAAACAGACAGCATGAGGATGGAAGTATCTTCTCCCAAACTAGCGATTGGTGTTAGAGGTAAACAAGAAGTTGCTGAAGCGGATTGCTATCGACATCATATTTTATTAAAATTATTGTTTGCAATGATGTTTGGTTGGACTTCGGATCGTTTTCAGAAATTATATGAATCAGGTAAAATTGCCGCATCCTTATCTCTGGAAGTTGAAGTAACAAGTCGCTTTCATTTTGTCATGTTGACAATGGATACAAAAGAGCCAGTTGCTTTATCTCATCAGTTTAGGAAGGCTATTCGTAATTTTACAAAGGATTTAGATATTACAGAGGATCATTTAGATATTATTAAAAGAGAGATGTTTGGAGAATTTTTCAGTAGCATGAACTCTCTTGAATTTATTGCAACGCAATATGATGCTTTTGAAAATGGTGAGACAATTTTTGATTTGCCAAAAATTTTACAGGAAATTACTTTAGAGGATGTCCTTGATGCTGGACATCATTTAATAGATGATGGTGATATAGTTGATTTTACAATATTCCCATCGTAGTAACCTATCATAATCGATACTAGAAAGAAGGAATGACAAGTATGAGGAAAAAAACAATTGGTGAGGTTTTACGTTTAGCTAGAACCAACCAAGGGTTGACTTTAGAAGAATTACACAAAAAAACAGAAATTCAGCTGGATATGTTGGAAGCGATGGAAGCTGATGATTTTGATCAACTTCCTAGTCCATTTTATACTCGTTCTTTTTTGAGAAAGTATGCGTGGGCAGTTGAGCTAGATGAGCGAATTGTCTTGGACGCTTATGATTCTGGGAGCATGATTACTTATGAGGAAGTAGATGTTGATGAAGACGAGTTGACAGGTAGGAGACGTTCAAGTAAGAAAAATAAGACATCATTTTTGCCTTTATTTTATTTTATACTCTTTGCACTATCGATTGTCATTTTTGTGACTTATTATGTTTGGAATTATCTCCAGACTCAACCAGAGCGTTCATCTGCGTCTAGTTATAGTGTAGTCCAAGCAACAAGCTCAACTAGTTCTGTAACTTCATCCTCAAGTAGTAGTTCATCAAGTAGCTCTTCTAATATGGAACCAGCTATAAGTGTATCAGGTGAAGGAAATCGAGTAGAAGTTGCTTATAAAACGAGCAAGGAAACTGCAAAATTACAATTATCAGTCTCAGATGCTAGAAGTTGGGTTAGTGTTTCAGAAAGTGAGCTTGAGGGTGGGGTGACCTTATCACCTGATAATAAAAGTGCAGAAACAACAGTTTCAACTAAAAATTCTGTCACCATTACTTTAGGTGTTGTCAAAGGTGTCGCTTTAACAGTAGATAATCAGACTGTTGATTTATCGAAATTAACAGCTCAGACTGGACAAATCACTGTAACCTTTACTAAAAATTAAGGAAAAACGAATGAAAAAAGAACAAATTCCCAATCTCTTAACAATAGGTCGAATTCTCTTTATACCTATTTTTATCTTTATTTTAACGGTAGGAAATTCGATAGAGAGTCATATAGTAGCAGCTATTATCTTTGCTATTGCCAGTATTACCGATTATTTAGATGGATATTTAGCTCGTAAATGGAATGTGGTCAGTAATTTTGGTAAATTTGCAGATCCCATGGCGGATAAGTTACTAGTTATGTCGGCTTTTATTATGTTGATTGAGTTAGGAATGGCTCCGGCTTGGATTGTTGCAGTGATTATCTGTCGTGAGTTGGCTGTGACAGGTTTAAGGCTTTTATTGGTTGAAACTGGTGGGACGGTTTTAGCAGCAGCAATGCCTGGAAAAATTAAAACTTTCAGTCAGATGTTTGCCATTATTTTCTTGCTATTACACTGGACTTTGATTGGCCAAGTTCTACTTTATGTAGCCTTGTTTTTCACTATCTACTCTGGCTATGATTATTTCAAGGGTAGTGCCTATGTATTTAAAGGGACATTTGGTTCGAAATGAAATCAATAATTGAGGTAAAAAATCTTTCTTTTCGTTATAAGGAAAATCAGGAATACTATGATGTGAAGGATATTACGTTTCACGTGAAACGTGGAGAATGGCTTTCGATTGTAGGGCATAATGGTAGTGGTAAATCAACGACGGTTCGATTAATTGATGGTTTACTGGAAGCAGAATCTGGAGAGATTGTAATTGATGGCCAACGTTTGACTGAGGAAAATGTTTGGAATATACGTCGTCAAATCGGTATGGTTTTTCAAAATCCAGATAATCAATTTGTTGGAGCGACTGTTGAAGATGATGTAGCCTTTGGTTTGGAAAATCAGGGACTTTCTCGTCAAGAAATGAAAAAAAGAGTGGAAGAAGCTCTGGATTTGGTTGGCATGTTGGACTTTAAAAAGAGAGAGCCAGCTCGTCTGTCAGGTGGTCAAAAGCAACGTGTGGCCATTGCAGGTGTTGTAGCCCTAAGACCAGCTATTTTAATACTAGATGAAGCAACGAGCATGTTGGATCCTGAGGGACGTAGAGAACTGATTGAGACAGTAAAAGGAATTCGGAAAGACTATGATATGACGGTCATTTCCATCACACATGATTTGGAAGAAGTTGCCATGAGTGATCGTGTATTAGTCATGAAAAAAGGGGAAATTGAATCAACTAGTAGTCCAAGGGAACTTTTCTCTCGAAATGATTTAGATCAAATTGGATTAGATGATCCTTTTGCCAATCAATTAAAACATTCTTTGAGCCAGAATGGCTATGATTTACCTGAAAATTATTTGACAGAAAGTGAGCTAGAGGATAAGCTATGGGAATTGCTCTAGAAAATGTGAGTTTTACGTATCAAGAAGGGACTCCCTTAGCTTCAACAGCTTTGTCAGATGTTTCTTTGACGATTGAAGATGGTTCTTATACGGCTTTAATTGGCCACACAGGTAGTGGCAAATCAACTATTTTACAACTTTTAAATGGTTTATTGGTTCCAAGTCAAGGGAGTGTGCGGGTTTTTGATACCTTCATCACCTCGACTTCTAAAAACAAAGATATTCGTCAAATTAGAAAACAGGTTGGCTTGGTATTTCAGTTTGCTGAAAATCAGATCTTTGAAGAAACGGTTTTGAAAGATGTTGCTTTTGGACCGCAAAATTTTGGAGTTTCTGAAGAAGATGCGGAGCAGATTGCGCGTGAGAAACTGGCTCTGGTTGGAATTGATGAATCACTTTTTGATCGCAGTCCGTTTGAGCTATCAGGTGGACAAATGAGACGTGTGGCCATTGCAGGCATACTTGCCATGGAACCAGCCATATTAGTCTTAGATGAGCCCACAGCAGGCCTAGATCCCCTGGGAAGAAAAGAGCTGATGAATTTATTCAAAAAACTCCACCAGTCAGGGATGACCATTGTTTTGGTAACGCATTTGATGGATGATGTTGCTGAATATGCAAATCAAGTCTATGTGATGGAAAAGGGACGTTTAGTTAAGGGTGGTAAACCAAGTGATGTCTTTCAAGATGTTGTCTTTATGGAAGAAGTGCAGTTGGGAGTACCTAAAATTACATCCTTTTGTAAACGATTGGCTGATAGAGGCGTGTCATTTAAACGATTACCGATTAAGATAGAGGAGTTCAAGGAGTCGCTAAATGGATAGTATGATTTTGGGGCGTTATATCCCAGGGGATTCGATAGTTCACCGATTGGATCCACGCAGCAAATTACTGGCTATGATGCTACTGATTTTGATCGTTTTTTGGGCTAATAATCCCTTGACGAATCTAATTCTTTTTATAGCGACAGGGATATTTATTGCTTTGTCAGGAGTATCTCTTTCATTTTTTATTCAGGGCTTGAAGTCTATGTTTTTCTTGATTGCCTTCACAACTATTTTTCAACTGTTTTTCATTTCTAATGGGAATGTTTTATTTGAGTTTTCGTTTGTGAGAATTACGGATTATGCTTTGCAACAAGCTGGAATTATCTTTTGTCGCTTTGTATTGATTATTTTCTTTTCAACTTTGTTAACCTTAACGACCATGCCCTTAAGTTTGGCATCAGCTGTCGAAGCTCTATTAGCACCTTTAAAGAGTATGAAAGTTCCAGTTCATGAAATTGGATTGATGCTGTCTATGAGTTTGCGTTTTGTCCCAACCTTGATGGATGATACGACGCGGATTATGAATGCACAGAAAGCGCGTGGAGTGGATTTTGGAGAAGGAAGTATTGTTCAAAAGGTGAAGGCTATGATTCCCATTTTGATTCCTCTTTTTGCGACAAGTTTAAAACGTGCGGATTCCTTGGCTATCGCAATGGAAGCGCGTGGTTATCAGGGTGGAAAAGGCAGAAGTCAATATCGACAATTGAAATGGACTCGAAAGGATACGCTGACCATTCTTGTTATTATCATACTTGGTTGTTGCTTATTTTTCTTAAAATCTTAGTAGCTTTCAGGAATTGATAAAAAGTTACTGTAACAGTTTTTGATATAAAGGTAGGGATATGAACCGTTTTAAAAAATCAAAATATGTCATTATTGTTTTTGTCACTGTTCTGCTTGTGTCAGCTCTCTTAGCGACGACTTATTCAAGTACAATTGTGACAAGATTAGGAGATGGAATCTCAGTGGTTGATAGGGTTGTGCAAAAACCTTTTCAGTGGTTTGATTCTGTCAAATCAGATTTGGCTCATTTGACACGCACTTATAATGAAAATGAAAGTTTGAAGAAACAGATTTACCAATTAGAAGTTAAATCAAATGAGGCGGAAAGTTTAAAGATGGAAAATGAACAACTGCGCCAATTGCTTGATATGAAGTCCAAATTGCAAGCTACAAAGACTTTGGCAGCAGATGTTATTATGCGTTCTCCAGTATCTTGGAAGCAGGAGTTGACCTTAGATGCAGGCAAATCAAAAGGGGCTTCTGAGAATATGTTAGCAATTGCAAATGGTGGCTTGATTGGGAGTGTCTCAAAAGTAGAGGAGAACTCTACCATGGTCAACCTTCTGACAAATACGGAAAATGCTGATAAGATTTCTGTTAAAATTCAACATGGTTCTACTACAATTTATGGAATTATTGTTGGCTATGACAAGGAAAATGAAGTTCTAAAAATTAGTCAATTAAATAGTAGTAGCGATATTAGTGCAGGAGATAAGGTGACCACTGGTGGATTAGGAAACTTTAACGTTGCTGATATTCCTGTTGGTGAAGTAGTTGCCACAACGCACAGTACGGACTACTTGACACGAGAAGTAACTGTTAAATTAAGTGCAGATACTCATAATGTGAGTGTGATAGAATTAGTGGGGAATTCATAATGAGACAGTTGAAGCGAGTTGGAGTATTTTTATTGCTTCCTTTCTTTGTTCTAATTGATGCCCATATTAGCCAGCTTCTGGGCTCATTTTTCCCCCATGTACAGTTGGCTAGTCATTTTCTGTTTTTATTTCTCTTATTTGAGACGATAGAAGTATCAGAGTATCTCTATTTAGCTTATTGTTTTGTAGTGGGTTTGGTTTATGACATTTACTTTTCCCACTTGATAGGGATTGCGACTTTGTTGTTCGTCTTGTTGGGAGTATTTCTCCATAAATTTAATAGTGTTATTTTATTGAATCGTTGGACGAGAATGTTGGCAATTATTGTCATGACTTTTCTATTTGAGATGGGAGCTTATATACTTGCATTAGTGGTAGGTTTAACTGTGGATAGTATGTCTTTATTTATAGTCTATAGTTTAGTACCATCAATGATTTTGAACCTTATATGGATGATTATCTTTCAGTTTATTTTTGAAAAATTTTACCTATAAGAAAGAAATAAAAATGTAACAAAGGCGTAATATTCATTAGGCCTTTTTTTGGTATACTAGTAATGTCTTTAAAAGAAGGAGTATCTACGAAATATGAAGAAAAAAATCTTAGCGTCACTTTTATTAAGTACAGTAATGGTTTCTCAAGTAGCTGTTTTAACAACTGCGCATGCAGAAACTACTGATGACAAAATTGCTGCTCAAGATAATAAAATTAGTAACTTAACAGCACAACAACAAGAAGCCCAAAAACAAGTTGATCAAATTCAGGAGCAAGTATCTGCTATTCAAACAGAGCAATCAAACTTGCAATCTGAAAATGATAGACTACAAGCAGAATCTAAAAAGCTTGAGGGTGAAATTACAGAACTTTCTAAGAATATTGTATCTCGTAATGATTCATTACAAAAACAAGCTCGTAGTGCTCAAACAAATGGAGCTGCAACAAATTACATTAATACAATTGTAAACTCAAAATCAATTACAGAAGCTATTTCACGTGTTGCTGCAATGAGTGAAATCGTATCTGCAAACAACAAAATGTTGGAACAACAAAAAGCAGATAAAAAAGCTATTTCTGAAAAACAAGTAGCAAACAATGATGCAATTAATACAGTTATTGCAAATCAGCAAAAACTAGCTGATGATGCTCAATCATTAACTACAAAACAAGCTGAGTTGAAAGCTGCAGAATTGAATCTTGCTGCTGAAAAGGCTACTGCAGAGGATGAAAAAGCAAGTTTACTTGAGAAAAAAGCAGAAGCAGAAGCAGAAGCTAAAGCAGCTGCAGAAGCAGAAGCAGCTTACAAAGCTAAACAAGCAAGTCAACAACAAACAGTAGTTGCTTCTGGAAATACAACTTTTACAGCGCAGGTTCAAGCAGTATCTACTACTTCTTCATCATCAAGTTCATCTGAATCTAGTTCGTCTGAATCATCTTCAAGCAGTGCTTCAACAGAATCAACAAGCTACACTCCTGCACCAGTAAAACATCATCCAACATACAGTACTAACGCTTCAAGTTATCCAACTGGTGAGTGTACATGGGGAGCTAAGACATTGGCACCTTGGGCAGGAGACTATTGGGGTAATGGAGCGCAGTGGGCTACAAGTGCAGCTGCAGCAGGATTCCGTACAGGATCTACACCTCAAGTTGGTGCTATTGCATGTTGGAATGATGGTGGATATGGACACGTAGCCGTGGTTACAGCTGTTTCATCATCAACAAGTATCCAAGTATCTGAATCAAACTATGGTGGAAATCGTACAATCGGAAATAAACGTGGATGGTTCAATCCTACTACAACTTCAGAAGGTTTTGTAACATATATCTATCCAAACTAATGAATGAAACAAAGAGGCTCGATTTGAGTCTCTTTTATGATTTATATAGTTACCTGCTTTAAAAATCTATTAAAATGGCTTGAAAATATTGAAAAAGTATGGTAAAATGAAACTTGTCGTGTGAACGATAATACTCATTCTTGATGAATTGTGAAACAGTTGCCCTTGGGTCGTTTTGCGAGTTGAAGTCAAGAAGAGGAAAAAAACAAAAAGGAGAAATACTCATGGCAGTAATTTCAATGAAACAACTTCTTGAGGCTGGTGTACACTTTGGTCACCAAACTCGTCGCTGGAACCCTAAGATGGCTAAGTACATCTTCACTGAGCGTAACGGAATCCACGTTATCGACTTACAACAAACTGTAAAATACGCTGACCAAGCTTACGATTTCATGCGTGATGCAGCAGCTAATGATGCAGTTGTATTGTTCGTTGGTACTAAGAAACAAGCAGCTGATGCAGTTGCTGAAGAAGCAGTACGTTCAGGTCAATACTTCATCAACCACCGTTGGTTGGGTGGAACTCTTACAAACTGGGGAACAATCCAAAAACGTATCGCTCGTTTGAAAGAAATCAAACGCATGGAAGAAGATGGGACTTTCGAAGTTCTTCCTAAGAAAGAAGTTGCACTTCTTAACAAACAACGTGCACGTCTTGAAAAATTCTTGGGTGGTATCGAAGATATGCCTCGTATTCCAGACGTAATGTACGTAGTTGACCCACATAAAGAGCAAATCGCTGTTAAAGAAGCTAAAAAATTGGGAATCCCAGTTGTAGCGATGGTTGACACAAATACAGATCCAGATGATATCGATGTAATCATCCCAGCTAACGATGACGCTATCCGCGCTGTTAAATTGATCACAGCTAAATTGGCTGACGCTATCATCGAAGGACGTCAAGGTGAAGATGCAGCAGCAGTTGAAGCAGAATTTGCAGCTTCAGAAGCTCAAGCAGATTCAATCGAAGAAATCGTTGAAGTTGTAGAAGGCGACAACGCTTAATTTATATAAATAGTAATTACCTAGGAGGGCGGGGCTTAGCCCGGCTCTCCTATTTTTAAAAAATATAGGAGAATCAAAATGGCAGAAATTACAGCTAAACTTGTAAAAGAGTTGCGTGAAAAATCTGGTGCCGGTGTTATGGACGCTAAAAAAGCGCTTGTAGAAACAGACGGTGACATCGAAAAAGCGATTGAATTGCTTCGTGAAAAAGGTATGGCTAAGGCAGCTAAGAAAGCTGACCGTGTTGCTGCAGAAGGTTTGACTGGTGTTTATGTTAACGGTAATGTTGCAGCAGTTATTGAAGTAAACGCTGAAACTGACTTCGTTGCGAAAAACGCTCAATTCGTTGAATTGGTAAATACTACAGCTAAAGTTATTGCTGAAGGAAAACCTGCTAATAATGAAGAAGCACTTGCTTTGACAATGCCTTCAGGTGAAACTCTTGAAGCTGCATACGTATCTGCAACAGCAACTATCGGAGAAAAAATCTCATTCCGTCGCTTTGCATTGATTGAAAAAACAGACGCACAACACTTTGGAGCTTACCAACATAACGGTGGACGTATAGGTGTTATTTCAGTT
Source organism: Streptococcus sp. CL6.22 (assembly GCF_049738055.1). Classification (GTDB taxonomy): domain Bacteria; phylum Bacillota; class Bacilli; order Lactobacillales; family Streptococcaceae; genus Streptococcus; species Streptococcus mitis_DJ. The sequence continues at coordinate 42,965 of NZ_JBKOTV010000011.1, forward strand.
GTTGAAGGTGGAGACGAAGCACTTGCTAAACAATTGTCAATGCACATCGCAGCGATGAAACCAACAGTTCTTTCTTACAAAGAATTGGATGAGCAATTCGTTAAAGATGAGTTGGCGCAATTGAACCACGTAATCGACCAAGACAATGAAAGCCGTGCAATGGTTAACAAACCAGCTCTTCCACACTTGAAGTATGGATCAAAATCTCAATTGACTGATGAAGTGATTGCTCAAGCTGAAGCTGACATCAAAGCTGAGTTGGCTGCAGAAGGTAAACCAGAAAAAATCTGGGACAAAATCATCCCAGGTAAAATGGATCGCTTCATGCTTGACAACACTAAAGTTGACCAAGCTTACACACTTCTTGCACAAGTATACATCATGGATGACAGCAAGACAGTTGAAGCATACCTTGAATCAGTTAACGCTTCAGTAGTTGAGTTCGCTCGCTTTGAAGTTGGTGAAGGTATCGAGAAAGCTGCAAACGACTTTGAAGCTGAAGTTGCAGCTACAATGGCAGCAGCCTTGAATAACTAATAATAAAAAGGAAGCCAAATTGCTTCCTTTTTTCTATGCAGTCGATTTTTATAGGGAGATGTTCCTATTTTTAAGGTATAAATAAAAAGCCCTATAATAAGGGCTAAGTGTATTTAGGAGACTACACTTCAAATTCATAGAGTGCTGTAGAGAGATAACGTTCACCGTTATCTGGTGCTAGAGCAAGAACTTTTTTACCTGTACCTAATTTCTTGGCAACCTCGATGGCTCCGTAGATAGCTGCAGCTGAAGAAATACCAACAAGGAATCCTTCTTTTCCACCAATCTCACGGCCGAGTGCTAGTGCATCGTCTGATGTTACACGAACAATACCATCATAGGCATTTGTATCAAGTGTATCAGGAATAAATCCAGCTGAGATACCTTGAATTTTGTGTGGTCCAGGTTTTTCACCAGATAGAATAGCAGATTCGTCTGCCTCTACTGCAAAAACTTGAATGTTAGAATTTGCTGATTTGAGTGCATGAGAAACACCAGAAATCGTTCCACCGGTACCCACTCCAGCAACAAAGGCATCTAGTCCATCTTTACCGAAAGCAGCTAGTATTTCAGCTCCTGTTGTTCTTTCGTGTACTTCTGGATTAGCTGGATTGTCAAATTGAAGAGGAAGGAAACCATCACGTTCAGCAGCGATTTCTTGAGCTTTAGCAATAGCGCCTTTCATTCCCTCACTACCAGGAGTTAGGACGAGTTCAGCACCATAAGCTTGGATAATCTTACGTCGTTCTACACTCATAGTTTCAGGCATAACGATGACGACTTTATACCCTTTAGCAGCACCTACCCATGAAAGTCCAATACCAGTGTTTCCACTTGTTGCTTCAACAATTGTAGAACCTGGTTTCAGAATACCGTCTTGTTCAGCTTTTTCAATCATGCTAAGAGCAATACGATCTTTTACAGAAGAACCAGGGTTGAATGCTTCAAGCTTTACATAGACGTCCGCAGCCCCTTCTGGCACGATGTTGTTGAGTTTAACAATCGGAGTTTGACCGATTAATTCAGTAATGTTGTTATAAATAGACATATGAATACCTCTTTGTATAAGATATTTCTAGTATAACGCTATCTATACCATTTGTAAAATATAGAAATCCTATCGAAGTGATAGGATTTTTTTATATCACAGGTCTAAGCCGTTAATTTTCAAGCGATTGTGATAAGCTAATTCTAATAAATAGGTGTAAAGTGGAATGATATCCGTTTTCTTAGGGAATTCAAATTTATGAGCATTAAAATGCTCAGTGTGTGCTTTTAGAAAGACATTTTCTAAATAAGTAATAGTAATTTCACTATCATCTATACCTGCTCCTGCAGTTTCCATTTCAACGTTAACAATGTTCATCAAAAAGATTGATTTAATAGACATCTTACGACCAGTAGCGCCTTGTTTATCTGTAAAGATAATACGGATATTTGTAAATATAATTGAATCACGAATCAGTTTATATCCACTTTGAATTTCTTCATTTTCTAGTAGATATTGTCCATATTCTTTGATAAGAGTTTCTTTGTTTTGCTCGCTAAAGTTACCAGCGAGTCCTTGAATGAATTTACCAAATGCCATATTTTTCTCCTTTGTTTACACTAAGTTTACAGGAACTTCAACTTCTCGTAAACCTTGATCAGTTAAAGTGACTTTTCCATTAAAAAACTCTACAAGTGCAGCTTTAATAGTTTCTTTTTCTTCTTTATCAACATAAATCATCGTATCGACTTGATCTGTAAAGTTTGTATCCAGTTCCATGAGATTATATTCCTTAAGGAAGTTACTGTACTCTTGGTACTGAGCGTAAGACATTTGAATAGCAATGCCAGCCTGTTCTTTTATTTCAATGATGCCAATTTCCTTGACAGCTAGAGCAACACTGCCTGCGTAAGCACGAATCAATCCTCCAGCGCCTAGCTTAATGCCACCAAAGTAGCGTGTCACTACCACACAGATATTAGTAAGATTGTGATTTTCTAGCACCCCAAGCATGGGAACGCCAGCAGTACCACTAGGCTCACCATCATCACTTGTCCGTTTAATTTCACTACGTTCCCCAATAATGAAGGCCGAGCAGTTGTGCGTAGCTTTGTAGTGTTCTTTTTTGATGGCAGTAATAAAGTCTCGAGCCTCTTCTTCGCTATAAACACGCTTGGCATGACAGATAAAGCGTGATTTTTTGATTTCTTCTTGGACTTGACCGTCCTCTTTAATTGTTCTAAATTCCATGATTTAATTGTACTAAAAAATTATCTAAAGCGCTAGGTTTTTACGAATAAAGAAGTATGAAAGTAAATCCAAATTATCTCGGTCGTTTGTTTACTGAGAATGAATTAACAGAAGAAGAATGTCAGTTGGCGGAGAAACTTCCAGCAATGAGAAAGGAGAAGGGGAAATTGTTCTGCCAACGTTGTAATAGTACTATTCTAGAAGAATGGTATTTGCCCATCGGTGCTTACTATTGTCGGGAGTGCTTAATTATGAAGCGAGTTAGAAGTGATCAAGCTTTATACTATTTTCCGCAGGAGGATTTTCCGAAGCAAGATGTTCTTAAATGGAGTGGTCAATTAACTCCTTTTCAAGAGAAGGTGTCAGAGGGACTGATTCGAGCAGTAGATAAGCAGGAGCCAACCTTGGTACATGCGGTGACAGGGGCTGGAAAGACAGAAATGATTTATCAAGTTGTGGCTAAGGTGATTAATAGGGGTGGTGCAGTGTGTTTGGCCAGTCCTCGCATAGATGTTTGTTTGGAGCTGTACAAGCGCCTGCAAGATGATTTTGCTTGCGAGATATCTTTACTACACGGAGAATCAGAGCCGTATTTTCGAACACCACTAGTTGTTGCAACGACCCATCAGTTATTGAAGTTTTATCAAGCTTTTGATTTGCTGATAGTGGATGAAGTAGATGCCTTTCCTTATGTTGACAATTCCACGCTTTACCATGCTGTCAAGAATAGTGTAAAGGAGAATGGCTTGAGAATCTTTTTAACAGCAACTTCTACAGATGAGTTAGATAGGAAGGTTCGCATCGGAGAATTAAAACGATTGAGTTTACCAAGACGATTTCATGGAAATCCTTTGATTATTCCTAAACCTGTCTGGTTATCCGATTTTAATCACTGTTTAGAGAAAAGTCGGTTGTCACCAAAGCTAAAGTCTTATATTGAGAAGCAGAGAAAGACAGCTTATCCGTTACTCATTTTTGCTTCAGAAATTAAGAAAGGGGAGCAATTAAAAGAAGTCTTACAGAAGGAATTTCCGCATGAGAAAATTGGTTTTGTGTCTTCAGTTACGGAAGATCGATTAGAGCAGGTACAAGCTTTTCGAGATGGAGAACTGACAATACTTATCAGTACGACAATCTTGGAGCGTGGAGTTACCTTCCCTTGTGTAGATGTTTTTGTAGTAGAAACCAACCATCGTCTGTTTACCAAATCTAGTTTGATTCAGATTGGTGGACGAGTTGGACGAAGCATGGATAGACCGACAGGAGATTTGCTTTTTTTCCATGACGGGTTAAATACTTCAATCAAAAAGGCAATTAAGGAAATTCAACAGATGAATAAGGAGGCGGGTCTATGAAGTGTTTATTATGTGGGCAGACTATGAAGGCTGTTTTAACTTTCAGTAGTCTTTTACTTCTGAAGAATGATGCCTCCTGTCTTTGTTTAGATTGTGATTCTACTTTTGAGAGGATTGGAGAAGAGAACTGCCCAAACTGTATGAAAACAGATTTGTCAATGAAGTGTCAAGACTGTCAACTTTGGTGTAAAGAAGGAGTTGAGGTCAGTCATAGAGCGATTTTTATTTACAATCAAGCTATGAAGGATTTTTTCAGTCGGTATAAGTTTGATGGAGACTTCCTTTTAAGAAAAGTTTTTGCTTCAGTTTTAAGTGAGGAGTTAAAAAAGTACAAAGAGTATCAATTTGTTGTAATTCCCCTAAGTCCTGAAAGATTGCTCGAGAGGGGATTTAACCAGGTTGAAGGTTTAGTTGAAGCAGCAGGGTTTGCGTATCTGGATTTATTAGAAAAGAGAGAAGAGCGAGCTAGTTCTTCTAAAAGTCGCTCAGAGCGTTTGGAGACAGAATTTCCTTTCTTTATTAAAAGTGGAGTCACTATTCCTAAAAAAATCCTACTTATAGATGATATTTACACTACTGGAACAACTATAAATCGTGTGAAGAAGCTGTTGGAAGAAGCGGGTGCTGAGGATGTAAAAACATTTTCCCTTGTAAGATGAGGAAAAAATTTGCAAAAATAAAATGAAAGCGTTATAATGAAATCAGAAAAACAAAAATGTTTAGAAAGAAGGTACTCATATGATTAAATATAGTATCCGTGGTGAAAACCTAGAAGTAACAGAAGCAATTCGTGATTATGTAGTTTCTAAACTCGAAAAGATCGAAAAGTATTTTCAAGCTGAACAAGAGTTGGATGCTCGAGTCAACTTGAAGGTATATCGTGAAAAAACGGCTAAAGTGGAGGTGACGATTCCGCTTGGCTCAATTACTCTTCGTGCAGAAGATGTGTCTCAAGATATGTATGGTTCAATTGACCTTGTAACCGATAAAATTGAACGTCAGATTCGTAAAAATAAAACAAAAATCGAGCGTAAAAATAAAAACAAGGTAGCAACTAGTCAATTATTTACAGATGCTTTGGTGGAAGATACAAATGTTGCCCAATCCAGAGTTGTTCGTTCAAAACAAATTGATTTAAAACCAATGGATTTGGAAGAAGCTATTCTACAGATGGATTTGTTGGGACATGATTTCTTTATCTATGTGGATGTTGAAGATCAGACAACCAATGTGATTTATCGTCGTGAAGATGGCGAGATTGGCTTGTTAGAAGTTAAAGAATCTTAATTTCAATATGTGTAAAGGAAGGTTTACTGAATTGTAAACCTCCTTTTTCTTATAATTGATAGAATTACTGATTACACTTTTAAAAAGTCGCTTTTTGGTGGTTATTATGGTATAATGGGTGCCAAGAGGTTTGGAATGAAAAAATTTTATGTAAGTCCTATTTTCCCCTTAATATTAGGAATAGTGGCGTTCGGAGTGCTATCTGTGCAACTTGTTTTTGTAACGAATACACTGGTAACGCTATTTCTTTTGCTACTTATTTTGGGTTCATATATTTTACTATTTATCCATCAGAGAGACTACTACTCAAAGAGTGAAGTAGAACAAATCCAGTATGTAAACCACCAAGCTGAAGATAGTTTGACAACCTTGTTAGAACAGATGCCTGTCGGAGTTATTAAACTAGACTTATCGTCAGGTGAAGTTGAATGGTTCAATCCTTACGCTGAATTGATTTTGACTAATGAAGTGGGCGAGATTGATGTTGCATTAATTCAAACAATTATAAAGGCTTCTGTGGGGAATCCAGGTTCTTATGCTACCTTGGGTGAGATCCGTTATTCGGTTCATATGGACAAGGTATCTGGAGTTCTTTATTTCTTTGATGTGTCTGGAGAATACGAAGCGACTGTTGAGTTAGTGACAAGTCGACCTGTGATTGGGATTGTTTCTGTTGACAACTATGATGATTTAGAAGATGAAACATCGGAGTCTGATATCAGTCATATCAATAGTTTTGTAGCCAATTTTGTTTCAGAATTTGCTGGTAAACATGCCATGTTCTCCCGTCGAGTAAGTATGGATCGCTTTTATCTATTTACGGACTACACGGTGCTTGAGGGATTGATGAACGATAAATTTTCTGTTATTGATTCTTTCAGAGAAGAGTCGAAACAGAGACAGTTGCCCTTGACCTTAAGTATGGGATTTTCTTATGGTGATGGAAATCATGATGAGATAGGGAAAGTTGCTTTGCTCAATTTGAACTTGGCTGAAGTGCGTGGTGGCGACCAAGTGGTTGTCAAGGAAAACGACGAAACGAAAAATCCAGTTTATTTTGGTGGTGGATCTGCTGCCTCAATCAAGCGTACACGTACACGTACGCGCGCTATGATGACAGCTATTTCAGATAAGATTCGTAGTGTGGATCAGGTTTTTGTAGTTGGTCACAAAAATCTAGATATGGATGCTCTTGGCTCTGCTGTAGGTATGCAGTTGTTTGCCAGCAATGTGACTGAAAATAGCTATGCTATTTATGACGAAGAACAAATGTCGCCGGATATTGAACGAGCTGTTTCATTCTTAGAAAAAGAAGGAGTTACAAAGTTGTTGTCTGTTAAGGATGCAATGGGGATGGTGACCAATCGTTCTTTGTTGATTCTTGTAGACCATTCAAAGACAGCTTTAACTTTATCAAAAGATTTTTATGATTTATTTACCCAAACCATCGTCATTGACCACCATCGAAGGGATCAGGATTTCCCAGACAATGCAGTTATCACTTATATCGAAAGTGGTGCAAGTAGTGCCAGTGAGTTGGTAACGGAATTGATTCAGTTCCAGAATTCTAAGAAAAATCGTTTGAGTCGTATGCAAGCAAGTGTCTTGATGGCTGGTATGATGTTGGATACTAAAAATTTCACATCACGAGTGACTAGTAGGACATTTGATGTTGCTAGCTATCTCAGAACGCGCGGAAGTGATAGTATTGCTATTCAGGAAATGGCTGCAACAGATTTTGAAGAATATCGTGAGGTCAATGAACTGATTTTACAGGGACGTAAATTAGGTTCAGATGTACTAATAGCAGAGGCTAAGGACTCGAAATGCTATGATACAGTTGTTATTAGTAAGGCAGCAGATGCCATGTTAGCTATGTCAGGTATTGAAGCGAGTTTTGTTCTTGCGAAGAATACACAAGGATTTATCTCTATCTCAGCTCGCAGTCGTAGTAAGCTGAATGTACAACGGATTATGGAAGAGCTGGGAGGTGGAGGCCACTTTAATTTGGCAGCAGCTCAAATTAAGGATTCAACCTTGTCAGAAGCAGGTGAAAAACTGACAGAAATTGTATTAAATGAAATAAAGGAAAAGGAGAAAGAAGAATGAAAGTAATCTTTTTAGCAGATGTTAAAGGAAAAGGTAAAAAAGGCGAAATTAAGGAAGTACCAACAGGGTATGCGCAAAACTTTCTTATCAAAAAGAATCTAGCCAAAGAAGCGACTGCTCAAGCTGTAGGTGAACTTCGTGGTAAACAAAAATCTGAAGAAAAAGCTCATGCTGAGATGATTGCAGAAGCAAAAGCAATTAAATCCCAACTAGAAGCAGAAGAAACTGTTGTAGAATTTGTTGAAAAAGTTGGTCCAGATGGCCGTACTTTTGGTTCTATTACCAATAAGAAAATTGCAGAAGAATTGCAAAAGCAATTTGGAATTAAGATTGATAAACGTCATATCCAAGTACAAGCTCCGATTCGAGCAGTTGGTTTGATTGATGTGCCAGTGAAAATCTATCAAGATATCACAAGTGTAATCAATCTTCGTGTGAAAGAAGGATAAATTTACACCTTCTTGACAAGATTGTAAAAGGAAGGGAAGTCTGATGGCAGAAGTAGAAGAGTTACGAGTACAACCTCAAGATATCTTAGCTGAGCAATCCGTTTTAGGGGCTATCTTTATTGACGAGAGTAAGCTTGTTTTTGTGCGAGAATATATTGAGTCTCGGGACTTTTTTAAGTATGCCCATCGTTTGATTTTCCAAGCTATGGTCGATTTATCCGATCGTGGCGATGCTATAGATGCAACAACGGTTCGTACCATTCTTGATAATCAAGGTGATTTACAGAATATTGGTGGCTTGTCTTACCTGGTTGAGATTGTCAATTCTGTGCCAACTTCTGCTAATGCGGAGTACTATGCTAAAATCGTTGCAGAGAAGGCCATGTTACGGCGATTAATCTCCAAGTTGACAGAGTCTGTCAATCAAGCTTACGAGGCTTCGCAACCAGCTGATGAAATCATTGCTCAGGCAGAAAAAGGCCTGATTGATGTCAGCGAAAATGCTAATCGAAGTGGATTTAAGAACATTCGAGATGTGTTGAATATCAACTTTGGAAATCTGGAAGCTCGCTCGCAACAAACGACCGATATTACAGGTATTGCGACAGGCTATCGTGACTTGGATCATATGACGACTGGTCTGCATGAGGAGGAGTTGATTATCCTAGCAGCCCGTCCGGCGGTTGGTAAGACAGCCTTTGCTTTGAATATTGCGCAAAATATTGGAACTAAGTTGGACAAAACGGTTGCTATCTTTTCGCTTGAAATGGGTGCAGAAAGTCTAGTAGACCGTATGTTGGCGGCAGAAGGGTTGGTAGAGTCGCATTCTATCCGTACGGGTCAATTGACTGATGAGGAGTGGCAAAAATATACCATTGCTCAAGGGAATCTAGCTAATGCAAGTATCTATATCGATGATACGCCAGGGATTCGGATTACAGAGATTCGTTCTCGTTCTCGTAAACTGGCTCAAGAAACTGGAAATCTTGGTTTGATTTTAATAGACTATTTGCAGCTTATCACGGGAACTGGTCGGGAAAATCGTCAACAAGAGGTTTCAGAAATTTCACGTCAGTTGAAAATTTTAGCTAAGGAACTGAAGGTTCCAGTAATTGCTCTAAGTCAGCTTTCTCGTGGTGTAGAACAACGTCAGGATAAGAGACCGGTCTTGTCTGATATTCGTGAATCTGGGTCTATTGAGCAGGACGCTGATATCGTAGCCTTTCTTTATCGCGATGATTACTATGAGCGTGGTGGTGAAGAAGAGGAAGGCATACCGAATAATAAGGTAGAAGTTATTATCGAGAAAAACCGTAGTGGAGCTCGTGGAACGGTGGAATTAATTTTCCAAAAAGAGTACAATAAATTTTCAAGTATCTCAAAGAGGGAGGCATAAGATGTCAGATGCATTTACAGATGTAGCCAAGATGAAAAAAATAAAAGAAGAAATCAAGGCACATGAGGGACAAGTCGTAGAAATGACTTTGGAGAATGGTCGTAAGCGCCAAAAAAATAGATTGGGTAAGCTAATTGAGGTTTATCCATCCCTATTTATCGTTGAATTTGGGAACGTTGAAGGAGATAAACAAGCTAATGTTTACGTTGAATCCTTTACTTACTCAGATATCCTTACAGAAAAGAATTTGATTCATTATCTTGACTAAAGTGAGAAATTTTCTCACTTTTTCTTTTTTTCTCCGAATAGTTTAAGTGAAGGTAATCTTCGATTTATATTATTTTTCAAGGAGGAAGAATGAAAATTTCACCATTTAAAGTAGCAGAGACAAGGTTTTCTTTCAGAAAATCAGCTAAAAAGGTTGTTCCCTTTTTAGTAGTAGGATTGATGTTAGCAGCGGGTAATAGTGTATATGCCTATTCAGGAGGAAATGGATCGATTGCGCGTGGGGATGATTATCCTGCTCATTATAAAAATGGGAGCCAGGAGATTGATAAGTGGCGCATGTATTCTCGTCAATGTACTTCTTTTGCAGCTTTTCGTTTGAGTAATGTCAATGGTTTTGAGATTCCGGCTGCTTATGGGAATGCGAATGAATGGGGCTATCGTGCTCGTCGTGAAGGCTATCGTGTCGATAATAGACCAGCGATTGGCTCCATTGCTTGGTCTACTGCAGGAACTTATGGTCATGTTGCCTGGGTGTCAAATGTAGTGGGAGATGAGATTGAGATTGAAGAATACAACTATGGAATAAGGGAATCTTATAATAAGCGTGTCGTGAAGGCGAATACTATGACTGGTTTTATCCATTTTAAAGATTTAGCTGGTGGCAGTGTTGGGAATAGTCAATCCTCAGTTTCAACAGGAGGAACACATTATTTTAAGACTAAGGCTGCTATCAAAAATCAGCCTCTAGCTAGCGCAACTGCAATTGATTACTATTATCCTGGGGAGAATGTTCATTATGATCAAATTCTCGAAAAAGATGGGTACAAGTGGTTGAGTTATACGGCTTATAACGGAAGTCGTCGCTATATCCAGCTAGAGGGAGTAAGCTCTTCACAGAATTATCAGAATCAATCAGGAAATAGCTCTAACTATGGATCCAATAACAGTTCAACTGTTGGTTGGAAGAAAATAAATGGTAGTTGGTATCATTTCAAATCAAATGGCTCTAAATCAACAGGCTGGTTGAAGGATGGTTCTAGCTGGTATTATTTGAAATCATCTGGTGAAATGCAGACAGGCTGGTTAAAGGAGAATGGCTCGTGGTATTATCTGGATAGTTCAGGGGCAATGAAAACAGGCTGGTATCAAGTTTCTGGTAAGTGGTATTACTCTTACTCTTCGGGCGCCTTAGCCGTCAATACGACGGTGGATGGCTACAGAGTAAATAGTGATGGAGAACGAGTATAGAAAATTGGAGTAGGAAAATTTTCCTACTCTTTTCTGTAAGCAGTTTCCTTGACATTTTTTTTGTTTTGCGCTATCATATGTCCATATAATATATGGGAGTCTGTGTACAGTCTGAGAGGAAGTGTTAAACTTCGACCGCACCTGATCTGGGTAATGCCAGCGTAGGGAACGATACTTAGTCTATTCTGCACCTTTTCCATGTATGGTAAAGGTTTTTCTTGTTGTCAAAGGAAAACGAGAAGAGGAGGTTGTTATGAAAGCAAGCATTGCCTTGCAAGTTTTACCCCTATCACAGGGGATCAATCGGATTGCTGTTATTGATCAGGTCATTGATTACCTGCAAGCTCAAGAAGTGACTATGGTGGTGACACCATTTGAAACGGTCTTGGAAGGGGAGTTTGATGAGCTTATGCGCATTCTCAAAGAAGCGCTAGAAGTGGCAGGGCAGGAGGCAGATAATGTCTTTGCCAATGTCAAAATAAATGTAGGAGAGATTTTAAGTATTGATGAGAAACTTGAAAAGTATACTGAGACGACACATTAGTCTATTGGGCTTTCTAGGAGTCTTGTCAATCTGGCAGTTAGCAGGTTTTCTTAAACTTCTCCCCAAGTTTATCCTGCCGACACCTCTTGAAATCCTCCAGTCTTTTGTGCGTGATAGAGAATTTCTCTGGCACCACAGCTGGGCGACCTTGAGAGTGGCTTTGCTGGGGTTGGTTCTGGGAGTTTTGATTGCCTGTCTCATGGCTGTGCTTATGGATAGTTTGACTTGGCTCAATGACCTGATTTACCCTATGATGGTGGTTGTTCAGACCATTCCGACCATTGCCATAGCCCCTATCCTGGTTTTGTGGCTCGGTTATGGGATTTTGCCCAAGATTGTCTTGATTATCTTAACGACAACCTTCCCCATCATCGTCAGCATTTTGGACGGTTTTAGGCATTGTGACAAGGATATGCTGACCTTGTTTAGTCTGATGCGGGCCAAACCTTGGCAAATCCTTTGGCATTTTAAAATCCCAGTCAGTCTGCCTTACTTTTATGCAGGTCTGAGGGTCAGTGTCTCCTACGCTTTTATCACAACAGTAGTATCTGAGTGGTTGGGAGGCTTTGAAGGACTAGGTGTCTACATGATTCAGTCCAAGAAATTGTTTCAGTATGATACCATGTTCGCTATTATTATTCTGGTATCGATTATCAGCCTTCTTGGTATGAAATTGGTCGATGTCAGCGAGAAATATGTTATTAAATGGAAACGTTCGTAGAATTAGAATGTTTCGGAAAAAGAAAAGAGGAAATCAAAATGAAAAAAACATGGAAAGTGTTTTTAACTGTTTTAACAGCTCTTGTAGCTGTTGTGCTTGTGGCCTGTGGTCAAGGAACTGCTTCCAAGGACAACAAAGAAGCAGAACTTAAGAAGATTGACTTTATCCTAGACTGGACACCAAATACCAACCACACAGGGCTTTATGTGGCTAAGGAAAAAGGCTACTTCAAGGAAGCTGGGGTGGATGTTGATTTGAAATTGCCACCAGAAGAAAGTTCTTCTGACTTGGTTATTAACGGTAAGGCACCATTTGCAGTCTATTTCCAAGACTATATGGCTAGAAAATTGGAAAAAGGGGCAGGAATTACTGCCGTTGCAGCTATCGTAGAACACAATACATCAGGAATCATCTCTCGTAAATCTGACAATGTAGCTAGTCCAAAAGACTTGGTTGGTAAGAAATACGGAACTTGGAATGACCCAACTGAACTTGCTATGTTGAAAACCTTGGTAGAATCACAAGGTGGGGACTTTGAGAAGGTTGAAAAAGTACCAAATAACGACTCAAACTCAATTACACCGATTGCCAATGGAGTATTTGATACTGCATGGATCTACTACGGATGGGATGGTATCCTTGCCAAATCTCAAGGTGTAGATGCTAACTTTATGTACTTGAAAGACTACGTTAAAGAATTTGACTATTACTCACCAGTCATCATTGCTAACAACGACTACCTCAAAGACAACAAAGAAGAAGCACGTAAAGTCATCCAAGCTATCAAAAAAGGATACCAATATGCTATGGAGCATCCAGAGGAAGCAGCTGATATCCTCATCAAAAATGCACCTGAACTCAAGGAAAAACGTGACTTTGTCATCGAATCTCAAAAATACTTGTCAAAAGAATACGCAAGCAACAAGGAAAAATGGGGGCAATTTGATGCAGCTCGCTGGAATGCCTTCTACAAATGGGATAAAGAAAATGGTATCCTTAAAGAAGACTTGACAGACAAAGGCTTCACCAACGAATTTGTGAAATAATGACAGAAATAAGACTAGAACACGTCAGTTATGCCTACGGACAAGATAGGATTTTAGAGGATATCAATCTGAAAGTGACTTCAGGTGAAGTGGTTTCTATCCTAGGCCCAAGTGGTGTTGGTAAGACTACGCTTTTCAACTTAATTGCGGGGATTTTAGAAGTTCAGTCAGGGAGAATTGTCCTTGATGGTGAAGAAAATCCCAAGGGGCGCGTGAGTTATATGTTACAAAAGGATCTGCTCTTGGAGCACAAGACGGTGCTTGGTAATATCATTCTGCCCCTCTTGATTCAAAAGGTGGATAAGGCAGAAGCTATTGCTCGCGCAGATGAAATTCTTGCGACCTTCCAGTTGACAGCTGTAAGAGATAAATACCCTCATGAACTCAGTGGTGGGATGCGCCAGCGTGTAGCCTTACTCCGGACTTACCTTTTCGGGCACAAGCTCTTTCTCTTGGATGAGGCTTTTAGCGCCTTGGATGAGATGACCAAGATGGAACTCCACGCTTGGTACCTTGAGATTCACAAGCAGTTGCAGCTAACAACCTTGATCATCACGCATAGTATCGAGGAGGCCCTCAGTCTCAGCGACCGCATCTATATCTTGAAAAATCGTCCTGGGCAGATTGTTTCAGAAATTAAACTAGATTGGTCTGAAGATGAGGACAAAGAAGTCCAAAAGATTGCCTATAAACGTCAAATTTTGGTAGAATTAGGCTTAGATAAGTAGAAAAATAGGGAGTTGGTGAAGATTATCCTTTACCAGCGCCCTTTTTCTTTTAAAAATGAGAAAATTTCGGTATAATAGTCAAAGATAGTCAAGGTTTAAAGAGAGAGGTGGGTTTGTAATGAGATTTAAAAATACATCGGATCATATTGAGGCCTACATCAAGGCGATTTTAGATCAATCTGGAATTGTGGAGTTGCAACGGAGTCAGTTGGCGGATACTTTTCAGGTTGTTCCCAGTCAGATTAACTATGTGATCAAGACACGCTTTACGGAAAGTAGAGGCTACTTGGTTGAAAGTAAGCGTGGTGGTGGAGGCTACATTCGTATAGGACGGATTGAGTTTTCTAGTCATCATGAAATGCTCAGGGAGCTGCTTTACTCAATTGGTGAGCGGGTCAGTCAAGAAATTTATGAGGATATTCTACAGCTTTTGGTTGAGCAGGAATTGATGACCAAGCAAGAGATGAATTTGCTGGTAGCAGTAGCTTTGGATCGCGTTCTAGGAGAAGAAGCTCCAGTTGTTCGAGCTAATATGCTACGACAGGTCATACAAGAGGTAGATAGAAAAGGGAAGTAAGATGAACTATTCAAAAGCATTGAATGAATGTATCGAAAGTGCCTACATGGTTGCTGGCCATTTTGGAGCTCGTTATCTAGAGTCTTGGCACTTGTTGATTGCCATGTCCAATCACAGTTATAGTGTGGCAGGGGCGACTTTAAATGATTATCCATATGAGATGGACCGTTTAGAAGAGGTCGCTTTGGAACTGACTGAAACGGACTATAGCCAGGATGAAATCTTTACGGAATTGCCGTTCTCCCATCGTTTGCAGGTTCTTTTTGATGAAGCAGAGTATGTAGCATCAGTGGTCCATGCTAAGATGCTAGGGACAGAGCATGTCCTCTATGCGATTTTGCATGATGGCAATGCCTTGGCGACTCGCATCTTGGAGAGAGCAGGCTTTTCTTATGAAGACAAGAAAGATCAGGTTAAGATTGCTGCCCTACGTCGAAATCTAGAAGAACGTGCAGGCTGGACTCGTGAAGACCTCAAGGCTCTACGCCAACGCCATCGTACAGTAGCTGACAAGCAAAATTCTATGGCTAATATGATGGGTATGCCCCAGACTCCGAGCGGAGGTCTCGAGGACTATACGCATGATTTGACAGAGCAAGCGCGTTCTGGCAAGTTAGAACCAGTCATCGGTCGGGACAAGGAAATCTCGCGTATGATTCAAATCTTGAGTCGGAAGACAAAGAATAATCCTGTCTTGGTTGGGGCTGCTGGTGTCGGAAAAACTGCTCTGGCGCTTGGTCTTGCCCAGCGAATTGCTAGTGGGGATGTGCCTACGGAAATGTCTAAGATGCGCGTGTTAGAGCTTGATTTGATGAATGTCGTGGCAGGGACACGTTTCCGTGGTGACTTTGAAGAGCGCATGAATAATATCATTAAGGATATTGAAGAAGATGGCCAAGTCATCCTCTTTATAGATGAACTTCACACTATCATGGGTTCTGGGAGCGGGATTGATTCGACTCTGGATGCGGCCAATATCTTGAAGCCAGCCTTGGCGCGTGGCACCTTGAGAACAGTTGGTGCGACCACTCAGGAAGAATATCAAAAACACATCGAAAAAGATGCGGCCCTTTCTCGTCGTTTCGCCAAAGTGACGATTGAAGAGCCAAGTGTGGCCGACAGTATGGCCATTTTGCAAGGCTTGAAGGCGACTTATGAGAAACATCACCGTGTGCAAATCACAGATGAAGCGGTCGAAACAGCTGTCAAGATGGCGCATCGTTACTTGACTAGTCGTCACTTGCCAGACTCTGCTATCGACCTCTTAGATGAAGCAGCAGCAACAGTGCAAAATAAGGTTAAGCATGTAAAAGCAGACGATTCAGGTTTGAGTCCAGCTGACAAGGCCTTGATGGATGGTAAGTGGAAACAGGCAGCTCAGTTAATCGCAAAAGAAGAGGAAGTGCCTGTCTATAAAGACTTGGTGACAGAGTCTGATATTTTGACCACCTTGAGTCGCTTATCAGGTATTCCAGTTCAAAAACTGACTCAAACGGATGCTAAGAAATACCTAAACTTGGAAGCTGAACTGCACAAACGTGTCATCGGTCAAGATCAAGCAGTTTCAAGCATTAGCCGTGCCATTCGCCGCAATCAGTCAGGGATTCGCAGTCATAAGCGTCCGATTGGTTCCTTTATGTTCTTAGGGCCTACAGGTGTCGGTAAGACCGAATTGGCTAAGGCTCTAGCAGAAGTTCTCTTTGATGACGAATCAGCCCTTATCCGTTTTGATATGAGTGAGTATATGGAGAAATTCGCTGCCAGCCGTCTCAATGGAGCTCCTCCGGGCTATGTAGGTTATGAAGAAGGTGGGGAGTTGACCGAGAAAGTTCGCAACAAACCCTATTCCGTTCTACTTTTTGACGAGGTAGAAAAAGCACACCCAGACATCTTTAATGTCCTCTTGCAAGTCTTGGATGATGGTGTCTTGACCGATAGCAAGGGTCGCAAGGTTGATTTTTCAAATACCATTATCATCATGACTTCAAACCTTGGTGCGACAGCCCTTCGTGATGACAAGACTGTTGGTTTTGGGGCCAAGGACATTCGTTTTGACCAGGAGAATATGGAGAAACGCATGTTTGAAGAGCTGAAAAAAGCTTATAGGCCGGAGTTTATCAACCGTATTGATGAAAAGGTGGTCTTCCATAGCTTATCTAGCGACCATATGCAGGAAGTGGTGAAGATTATGGTCAAACCTTTAGTGGCAAGTTTGGCTGAAAAAGGCATTGACTTGAAATTACAAGCTTCCGCACTGAAATTGTTGGCAAATCAAGGATATGACCCAGAGATGGGAGCTCGTCCACTTCGCAGAACCCTGCAAACAGAAGTGGAAGACAAGTTGGCAGAACTTCTTCTCAAGGGAGAATTAGAGGCAGGCAGCACACTTAAAATTGGTGTTAAAGCAGGCCAGTTAAAATTTGATATTGCATAAAAATGGAGAATCAGGAGTAATCTTGATTCTTTTTTCGCAACGTTTTTATAAAAAATGATAAAAAACTATTGACAAAACAAAAATATAGTTTATAATAAAAACATAGATAATGAAAATATCAAAAAATATAAAAAGGCAATAGGTTTATGAAAAAGAAAACAGCAGTGGTATTTGGAACCTTTGCTCCGCTTCATCAAGGTCATATCGATCTGATCCAGCGAGCGAAGCGACAGTGTGACCGGGTCTGGGTTGTCGTTTCAGGCTATGAGGGAGATAGAGGGGAGCAGGTAGGCTTAACGCTTCAAAAAAGATTTCGCTATATCCGAGAGGCCTTTGGTGATGACGAGTTGACCTCTGTCTGCAAGTTAGACGAGAGCAAGCTTCCCCGTTACCCTATGGGCTGGCAGGAGTGGTTGGACCAAATGTTAGCGGAGATTTCCTATGATGAAACCCAGCAAGAACTAATTTTCTTTGTGGGAGAAGCAGACTACCAGCAAGAATTATCAAATCGTGGCTTTGAGACTGTCTTGCAAGAAAGAAAGTTTGGTATCTCAGCGACTATGATTCGAGAAAATCCAAGCAAATATTGGAAATATATTGCTCAACCCTTCCGACGTCAGTTTACAAAGAAAGTGTTGATTATGGGAAGTGCCAGCAATGGGAAGACCACTCTAGCCAAGGATTTGGCTAGGTATTACGATGCACCAGTCAGCTTGGAATACGCACGTGAGTACCAGATCAAAAACAATGTCCGCGACGATGAATTGACTCCAAAGGATTATTATTATCTCCTGTTGGGGCAGTATGACCAGACCTCTAAGTTAATTGACAGTAATGCCAATAGGGGACTGGTGATAGCTGATACCAACTCCTTAGTAACCAAGGGCTACTATGATTATTACATGGAGACTGAGGACCAAGGGGATTTATCAGGAGAGACTTTTGATAATCTCTTTGCCTCAATCTTAGCTAAGGAAAAATGGGACTTGATTCTCTTTGTGCAGCCTGTCGGCTCCTATGTCAATGACGGATTTAGAGATATGACTATGGCAGAAGACCATATTCGTCATAGTTTTTCCCAGCATTTGGACCAGATGAGGGAGCGCTACTTAGCAAACATTCCACTAGTTTATCTAGCTGAGGATTATCTAGGAAATTATGAAGCAGCAAAAGTGGCTATTGATGCCATTTACCAAACAGATTAGGAGACAATTATGAAAAAACTAACTGAAAAAATCACACAATTTATCGAGAACTTTAAAAACGTCCATGCGGAAGCCCGCAAGATTGGTTTTGCAGGAATCATGAACCTGCTCTGGAAAGATCTCTTTGTCGGCCGTAGCCTCTTCCAATGGTTGTATCTCATCGTCCTGTCAAGTGTTCCTTTGATCTTGGAATTCACGCAAAATACAGAAAGTCATGACTGGATGAGCTTATTTGCCTCTTGGACTGGGATTGTCTGTGTTATCTTGGTAGCAGAAGGGCGTGCAAGCAATTATCTCTTTGGGGCCATTAACTCTGCTATCTATTTAGTTTTGGCCATGAATGCGACTTTTTATGGCGAAGTTTTGACGACCGTTTACTTCTTTGTCATGCAGCCGATTGGCCTCTATGCTTGGCTGTCTAACCGTATCAATGACCAAGGAAAAGTAGAAGAATCTCACTTTGAAGCTAAGAAATTATCTATTTTTGACTGGCTCAAGTACTTAGCCTTGACTGCTATCATTTGGATTGGTATGGGCTTGGCTTACCAAAGTATCCATAGTGCTCGCCCTTTCCGTGATAGTGTTACCGATGCGACCAATGGTGTAGGTCAGCTCTTGATGACACGTCTCTACCGTGAGCAATGGATTTTCTGGATTGCAACCAATCTCTTTAGTATTTACCTCTGGTGGGGTGAAAATATCCACATCCAAGGGATGTACTGGGTTTACACACTCAATAGTCTAGTAGGTTGGTACCAATGGACCAAGGCAGTTCGTAAGGAGGCATAAAATGACGGACACGATGATTCCAGCAGGGATGACGGAAAGAGAATATTTTGAAATTCATGCAAGTCAGGAGGAATTTTTGGATTGGTACTACAAGCAGGAACTTCCTCAATACGAAAAACCAAGTGTGACGGTGGATATGGTAGCCTACTGCTTTGTCGAAGGAAATATCAAGCTCTTATTAATTCGTCGCAAGGCTCACCCTTATCAAAATTGTTTGGCTCTGGTTGGAGGATTTATGGACAAGGGCGAAGATGCTGCACATGCTTGTCAGCGCGAGGTGAAAGAAGAGGTCAACCTCGAACTCCCTTTAGAAAAAATCGAGCAATTGATGACTGTATCGACCCCCGGCCGTGACCCACGGGGCTGGACAGTGACCATTGCCCACTTGGTTTATCTGCCTAGTTGTGCATTAGAACTTGTTCAAGCAGGAGACGATGCCAAGGATGTGGTTTTTGTAGATGTCGATTTTCAGACAGGCAAGTGCTTCTTAAAGGGAGTAGAGTTGGAGGAGCAAGCCTTCGCTTTTGACCATTATGCTATTATCCAAGAATCCATCAAACGAATCCAAGGCCGTCTCGACTGGAATCCGACCTTCCTTTATCTGCTGGAGGAGGAGTTCACTGTCTACGAAGGGACTGAACTGGTCAATCTTATCAATCCCGGTCGTCCAATCGTCAGCAATAACTTTCTCGTAAAATACGGAGAATATGTAGAAGAAGTCGGACTCAAACGAGTACCTAAAAAGAAACCAAGAAAAACCTATCGATTGAAATAAAAAGCGAGGCCGGGAAAAAGTTCCCGACCTCTTTATTTGCCTTTATTAGTTTGATTTGCTATTGCGACTGTTTTTAGGGATGGCTATCTTTCTTAGAATTGCTCAACATGTGAGTAAAGAAGGCTTTGTATCGATACTTGAGATAGTTCTCATGTAAAAATAACAAGGCGATATAGACAATCAAAAAGATTGTAGTCAGATAGAAGACATCAAATGCAGTTCGCGCATAGTAAGCGGCTGATTGATAAGAGCCAATAGCTCCCAAAATTAACCAAGGCAGATACTTGTAATACTTATTTAGCATAAGAGTGCACCTCCTATATTATATTTCAATATTATTATATTCCTTCGTTTAACGTAATGCAAGCGATTACACAAAAACAAATTTAAATTTTTAACAGGAAAATCTCCTGTTTTTCTGTTTTATTACGAATAGAAGAGTAGGAGGAGTAAATGTATCTAAAGTATTTAAGATTTTTAAAATAGTTTAGATAAATTGTTGACATATTTAAATCACAATGTTACAATTATATTACAAAAACATTTCTTTATATTTCTAAAATATTACAAAGGAGTAGAAAAATGAAAAAGAAAACCTATATCAAATTGATGGCAGCGACTGTATTAGCTTCTACCTTGCTACTGGGAGCTTGTGGAAATAAAAAGGAAACAACTCAAGCAAGCAGTTCTGCTAAGACAAGCCAATCATCAAGTTCTAAAGCAGCTTCTGCTAGCAAAGAAAGCAAGACTCAGAAGTCCTCAAGTTCAGCTGCATCTGAAAAGGCTAAGGCATCTACTGATCAATCTTCAGCAACTGCAACGCCATCACAAGCGGCACCTGCACCAGAGCAAAGACAGGGTCAAGAAGTGTCTAATCAACAGGCGGCTAGTCAACAAACTTCTGCTCAGACTCCTTCAACTCAACAAGCTCCTCAAGCCCAGTCTAACCAATCAAGCTATGATCCTACAACTGACCGCAAACTTCAAGACAAACAAGCAGAGCAAAATAAACGCTACAAGGGTGTTTTAACCATGGTAGATGGTGATTTTTCAGCTGCAGCGGGCAATTGGAAGGGAGCAAATGGCGAAACTATCACAGTTTCATCAGGTGGTCAATTTACAGTAGAATCTTCTGATGGAAAGAAAGAAAATTACTCTATCAAAGGCTATTCTTATACTCTTGATGATGGTAAGTATAATGCCAAAATTGGTGGAGGAAAAGTCATCCAAATTACAACAGGAGCGGATGGTAAGGTTTCTAGTGTTGCTTTGAGTCAATAATAACCCTCAGTATTTGAATTTTTACAGTCAAAGAAAATCCGTCAGCTCAATAAGAGTTGACGGATTATTTTATACTTGTACTTGGGTTAAAAATTCTTCGGTAGTAAGAATTTGAGCAAACTCATCTTGTAGAGAAAGGATATTAATCTCATGGATAGTCTCAGGAGAGATGGCCTGACCGTTTTTGTTAGATAGGGTAAAACTGGCAGTAGCATCTGCTAGTAAAGTGACTTCAAAACTAAGATTTGCTGCCATTCGTGTAGTAGTGGATACACAATGAGGCAGGGTCAAACCAACAACGACTAAATGACAAATCTGATTTTTTCGTAAATATGTTTTAAGATTTGTTCCAATAAAGGCGCTATTAACCGTTTTTTGAAAGACAGGTTCTGAAGCAACTGGTTCAAATCCACTTTTAAACTCCTGATTTTGTTTGTTATGAAATTGCGACTGGGGATTGTCAGATATGTGTTGAACATGTAAGATTGGAAGAGCGTGTTTACGAAAGTATGCCAGTACCCTCAATGCTTGTTGTTCAGCTTGAGGGTTGTTCCGTTCTCCCCAGATAGGGTTATCAAATGCTTTTTGCATATCGATAATCAGTAGAGCAGTATGAACCATTTTAAGCCTTATCCAACTGCAAGAGAGCCTCAATCTCTGCCAGAGTGCTAGCTTGTGAAATAGCTCCACGGAGTTTGGCTGCGCCAGATGTTCCACGGAGGTAGTGAGGAGCGAGACCACGGAATTCACGAACTGCTACGTTTTCTCCTTTGAGGTTAATCAAGCGTTTCAAATGTTCGTAGGCGATTTTCATCTTGTCCTCAAAGGTCAAATCAGGTAGGATTTCTCCTGTTTCAAAGTAATGGTTGATTTGGTTGAAGAGGTAAGGATTTCCCATGGCAGCGCGGCCAATCATGACTGCATCAGCACCAACTTCTTCGATGCGTTGTTTGGCTTCTTGGACCGTACGAATGTCACCGTTGGCGATAAATGGAATCTTGGTCAAAGCTTGAGCGACCTTGTGAAGGGTCTCAAGGTCTGCGTGACCTGTATACATTTGTTCACGGGTACGGCCATGCATGGCGAGGGCAGAAACACCTGCTGCTTCAGCAGCGAGGGCATTTTCAACTGCCAGAGATGGGTCGGCCCAGCCGGTACGCATTTTGACAGTAAGTGGAATATCAAGGACAGATTGGACCTTGTTGATAATAGAGTAGATCTTGTCTGGATCCTTGAGCCACATAGCGCCAGCTTCGTTCTTCACGATTTTATTAACTGGGCAGCCCATGTTGATATCCACGATATCGGTTTTGGTGTTTTCTTGGATGAATTCTGCTGCGCGTGCCAGGCTGTCTTCATCACTACCAAAAAGTTGGATAGAAACAGGGTTTTCGCCTTCATCGATATGAAGCATATGCAGGGTTTTTTCGTTGTTGTATTGGATTCCCTTGTCAGAGACCATTTCCATGACAACGAGTCCAGCTCCGAGCTCTTTTGCAATAGTACGAAAGGCTGAGTTGGTCACGCCAGCCATGGGCGCTAAAACGGTACGATTGGGAATCTCAACATTGCCAATCATAAAGGGTGTATTAAGATTTGTCACGAATGAGTTCCTCCAGGTCGTGTTCATCAAAGTTGTAAGTTGTTTGGCAGAATTGACAAGTGATTTCTGCCCCGTGGTCTTCCTCTTTCATTTCCTGTAAGTCTGAGCTTGGAAGGCTAGCAAGAGCGTTCATAAAGCGTTCATGGCTACAGTCACATTGGAAACGGATTTCTTCCTCAGAAAGACGCTTGTAGGCCTCGTCCCCGTAGATAGCCTTGAGGAGGGCTTCGATATGGTCTTCACTTTCGAGAAGGGTCGAGATAGCTGGCATTTCTTGGATGCGTTTTTCAAAGCGAGCAATCTCTTCTTCCTTGGCTCCCGGCAAGACTTGGACTAGGAAACCACCTGCAACCTTGACCTTGTCTTCTTCGTCCAAAAGGACATTGAGACCGACTGCTGAAGGTGTTTGTTGGCTTTCAGTCAGGTAAAAGGCAAGGTCTTCACCAATTTCTCCAGAGATAAGGGGAGTCATAGAGTTGTAAGGATTTCCAGTACCGTAGTCTGTGATAACGAGGAATTGACCATTTCCAACAAAAGGTCCAACTAGAACTTCACCAGTTGCAGTCTTTTTGATGTCAACACCAGGATTTTGAACGTAGCCTTTGACGTTACCTTTGGTATCAGCGACGGTGATGATAGCACCTAGGGAGCTAGATCCCAGCACCTTAACTGTTAGTTTAGTGTTTCCTTTTTCATTGGCTGCGAGAATCTGGCTAGCGATAAGAGTTCGACCAAGTGCTACAGTTGAGCTAGCTTGGGTTTGGTGTTTTTCTTGAGCAGTGCGGACGGTTTCTGTGCTGTCAAGGACAAAAGCACGAAAGGCTCCGCTTTCTGATATAGTTTTAATAATTTTATCCATAGCTACTATTTTAGCATAAAAATGCCCAAAGAGGGAGCCGTGTGTTTGTTGATTTTTAGGATAATGGACTGGGAAATTAGCATGAAAATAAAAAGAGAAACAGATTATTTCAGCATTTGTAAGATTTATGCTATGCTTAAGGTAGAAAATGAAAGGGGTAACAAATGTATTTAGGAGATTTGATGGAAAAGGCTGAATCTGGCCAATTTTCAATCCTTTCCTTTCTATTACAAGAGTCTCAGACGACCGTCAAGGCTGTAATGGAGGAAACAGGATTTTCAAAAGCAACCCTAACCAAATATGTCACCCTACTCAATG
This sequence comes from Streptococcus sp. CL6.22, assembly GCF_049738055.1. Taxonomy (GTDB): domain Bacteria; phylum Bacillota; class Bacilli; order Lactobacillales; family Streptococcaceae; genus Streptococcus; species Streptococcus mitis_DJ. The sequence continues at coordinate 66,693 of NZ_JBKOTV010000011.1, forward strand.
ACAAGGCTTTGAACAGTGGCTTAGAGCTGAATATCTCCTTAGAAGATGAAAATCTGCGCCTGTCGATCGGTGCAGCTACCAAGGGGAGAGATATTCGGAGCCTGTTTTTGGAGAATGCTGTTAAATACCAGATTTTGGTCTATCTTCTCTACCACCAACAGTTTTTAGCCCATCAGCTGGCTCAAGAATTGATGATTAGCGAGGCTACGCTTGGTCGCCACTTAGCTAGTTTGAATCAGATTTTGTCAGAATTTGACTTATCCATCCAAAATGGACGTTGGCGAGGTCCAGAGCATCAGATTCGCTATTTCTATTTCTGTCTTTTCCGCAAGGTCTGGTCGAGTCAGGAATGGGAAGGTCACATGCAGAAACCAGAGAGAAAACAGGAGATTGCTACTTTAGAAGAAATCTGCGGTGCAAGTTTGTCTTCGGGTCAGAAATTGGACTTGGTTCTCTGGACTCATATCAGTCAACAGCGTCTTCGGGTCAATGCCTGTCAGTTTCAAGTCATAGAAGAGAAAATGCGAGGGTATTTTGACAATATTTTCTACCTTCGTTTGCATCGAAAGGCTCCGTCCTTTTGCGCTGGACAACACCTTCCTCTAGGAACTGAGGATGGGGAGATGATGATTTTCTTCTCTTTCCTCCTATCTCATCGCATTCTTCCTCTTCATACTATGGAATATATCCTTGGTTTTGGAGGGCAGTTGGCCGATTTGCTGACACAGTTGATTCAAGAAATGAAGAAGGAGGAGTTGCTGGGTGATTATACAGAGGATCACGTTACCTATGAACTCAGTCAGCTTTGTGCTCAAGTCTATCTCTATAAGGGCTATATTTTACAGGACCGCTACAAGTACCAGTTGGAGAATCGTCATCCTTATTTTTTGATGGAACATGATTTTAGGGGAACGGCAGAGGAGATTTTTCATGCCTTGCCTGCCTTTCAGCAGGGGACGGATTTGGATAAGAAAATTCTCTGGGAATGGCTCCAGTTAATTGAATATATGGCTGAAAATGGTGGCCAGCATATGCGGATTGGTTTGGATTTGACATCAGGTTTTCTTGTCTTTTCAAGGATGGCAGCCATTTTGAAACGGTATTTGGAATACAATCGTTTTATTACCATTGAAGCCTATGACCGAACTCGACATTATGATTTGCTGGTTACCAATAACCCGATTCATAAGAAGGAACAGACTCCAGTTTATTATTTAAAAAACGACTTGGATTTGGAAGATTTGGCAGCGATTCGTCAGTTATTATTCACTTAAAAGGCTTGGTTGTTCCAGGTCTTTTTTGTGAAATTCACACAATCTACTCACATTTTTTAAAAAATTAAAAAAAGTTGATGAATAAGAAAGCGCTTTATTTTGTATACTAGTTAGTGTAAAGAGGAAACATCCTCAAGATCTTTATCAGGAGGACAGCACATGTCACAAGAAAAATACATTATGGCCATTGACCAGGGAACTACAAGTTCTCGTGCCATTATTTTCAACAAAAAAGGAGAAAAAGTTAGCTCGAGTCAAAAAGAGTTTACCCAGATTTTCCCTCAGGCAGGTTGGGTAGAGCACAATGCTAATGAAATTTGGAACTCTGTTCAGTCAGTTATTGCGGGTGCTTTCATCGAAAGTGGTGTCAAGCCAAATCAAATCGAAGCAATCGGGATTACCAACCAGCGTGAAACAACTGTCGTCTGGGATAAGAAAACAGGGCTCCCTATCTACAATGCTATCGTTTGGCAATCACGTCAGACAGCTCCTTTGGCTGAACAACTAAAAAGTCAAGGTTATGTGGAAAAATTCCATGAAAAGACTGGTTTGATCATCGATGCTTACTTCTCTGCTACCAAGGTTCGTTGGATTTTGGATCATGTAGAAGGTGCTCAAGAGCGAGCAGAAAAAGGGGAATTGCTCTTTGGTACCATCGATACTTGGTTGGTTTGGAAATTGACTGACGGTGCGGCTCACGTGACGGACTACTCAAATGCAGCTCGTACCATGCTTTATAACATTAAAGAACTTAAATGGGATGATGAGATTTTGGAAATCCTCAACATTCCAAAGGCTATGTTGCCAGAAGTTCGTTCTAACTCTGAAATCTATGGTAAGACAGCTCCATTCCATTTCTACGGTGGAGAAGTGCCAATCTCAGGTATGGCTGGGGACCAACAAGCAGCCCTCTTTGGACAGTTGGCCTTTGAACCAGGTATGGTCAAGAATACTTATGGAACAGGTTCTTTCATCATCATGAATACTGGTGAAGAGATGCAGTTGTCTGAGAACAACCTATTAACAACCATTGGTTACGGAATCAATGGCAAGGTTTACTATGCCTTGGAAGGTTCAATCTTCATCGCAGGCAGCGCCATTCAGTGGCTTCGTGATGGACTTCGCATGGTTGAAAATTCACCAGAATCTGAAAAATATGCCCGTGATTCTCACAACAATGATGAAGTTTATGTCGTTCCAGCCTTTACAGGTCTAGGTGCTCCATACTGGAACCAAAACGCTCGCGGTTCTGTCTTTGGCTTAACTCGTGGAACAAGTAAAGAAGACTTTATCAAGGCGACTTTGCAATCTATTGCTTATCAAGTACGTGACATCATCGACACCATGCAAGTGGATGCTCAGACAGCTATCCAAGTCTTGAAAGTAGACGGTGGTGCAGCTATGAACAATTTCCTCATGCAGTTCCAAGCTGACATTTTGGGAATCGATATCGCACGCGCCAAAAACTTGGAAACAACAGCCCTAGGAGCAGCCTTCCTAGCAGGTTTGTCAGTAGGTTATTGGAAAGACTTGGATGAGTTGAAACTCTTGAATGAGACAGGAGAGCTCTTCGAGCCATCGATGAACGAATCTCGCAAGGAACAACTCTACAAGGGCTGGAAGAAGGCTGTAAAAGCAACGCAAGTCTTTGCGGAAATCGATGACTAATACTCAATGAAAATCAAAGAGCAAACTAGGAAGCTAGCCGCAGGTTGCTCAAAGCACTGCTTTGAGGTTGTAAATGAAACTGACGAAGTCAGTAACCATACATTCGGTAAGGCGACGCTGACGTGGTTTGAAGAGATTTTCGAAGAGTATAATACTGGAAGAATAAAGCGACTTAGTTAGAAAGTGTGTAAATATGGAATTTTCAAAGAAAACACGTGAATTATCAATTCAAAAAATGCAGGAACGTACCTTGGACCTCTTGATTATCGGTGGAGGAATTACAGGGGCTGGTGTAGCCTTGCAGGCAGCGGCTAGCGGTCTTGAGACTGGTTTGATTGAAATGCAGGACTTCGCAGAAGGAACATCTAGCCGTTCAACAAAATTGGTTCACGGTGGTCTTCGTTACCTCAAACAATTCGACGTAGAAGTGGTATCAGACACTGTTTCTGAACGTGCTGTAGTTCAACAAATCGCTCCCCACATTCCGAAACCAGACCCAATGCTCTTACCAGTTTACGACGAAGATGGAGCGACCTTTAGCCTCTTCCGTCTTAAAGTAGCCATGGACTTGTACGACCTTTTGGCAGGAGTTAACAACACGCCAGCTGCTAACAAGGTTTTGAGTAAGGAAGAAGTCTTGGAACGCCAGCCAAACTTGAAGAAAGAAGGCTTGGTAGGAGGTGGGGTTTACCTTGACTTCCGTAACAACGATGCGCGTCTCGTGATTGAAAATATCAAACGTGCCAACCAAGACGGTGCCCTCATTGCTAACCACGTGAAGGCAGAAGGCTTCCTCTTTGACGAAAGTGGCAAGATTACAGGTGTTGTAGCTCGTGATCTCTTGACAGACCAAGTCTTTGAAATCAAGGCCCGTCTGGTGATTAACACAACAGGTCCTTGGAGTGATAAAGTACGTAACTTGTCTAATAAGGGAACCCAATTCTCACAAATGCGTCCAACTAAGGGAGTTCACTTGGTAGTGGACTCAAGCAAGATCAAGGTTTCACAGCCAGTTTACTTTGACACAGGTTTGGGTGATGGCCGTATGGTCTTTGTTCTCCCACGTGAAAACAAGACATACTTTGGTACAACTGATACAGACTACACAGGTGACTTGGAACATCCAAAAGTAACTCAGGAAGATGTGGATTATCTACTTGGCATTGTCAACAACCGCTTCCCAGAAGCCAACATCACCATTGATGATATCGAAAGCAGCTGGGCAGGTCTTCGTCCATTGATCGCAGGCAATAGCGCTTCTGACTACAACGGAGGAAATAATGGAACCATCAGTGATGAAAGCTTTAACAACTTGATTGCGACTGTTGAATCCTATCTTTCTAAAGAAAAAACGCGTGAAGATGTTGAATCTGCTGTCAGCAAGCTTGAAAGCAGCACATCTGAGAAACATTTGGACCCATCCGCAGTTTCTCGTGGTTCTAGCTTGGACCGTGATGATAATGGTCTGCTGACCCTTGCTGGTGGTAAAATTACAGACTACCGTAAGATGGCTGAAGGAGCTATGGAGCGCGTGGTCGATATCCTCAAAGCAGAATTTGACCGTAGTTTTAAACTCATCAACTCTAAGACTTACCCTGTTTCAGGTGGAGAATTGAATCCAGCAAATGTTGATTCAGAAATCGAAGCCTTTGCGCAACTTGGAGTGTCACGTGGATTGGATAGCAAGGAAGCTCACTATCTCGCAAATCTCTATGGTTCAAATGTACCGAAAGTCTTTGCCCTTGCTCATAGTTTAGAACAAGCACCAGGACTCAGCTTGGCAGATACTTTATCACTTCACTATGCAATGCGCAATGAGTTGGCTCTTAGCCCAGTTGACTTCCTCCTTCGTCGTACCAACCACATGCTCTTTATGCGTGATAGTTTGGATAGCATCGTTGAGCCAGTTTTAGATGAAATGGGACGATTCTATGACTGGACAGAAGACGAGAAAGCAACTTACCGTGCGGATGTTGAAGCAGCCCTTGCTAACAACGATCTAGCGGAATTGAAAAATTAAGAAAAACTAGAAGAGAGGGAGACAAGCCTTCCTTGCCTTCCCTCTCCTTCTTTAAAATGGAGACAACGATATGATGAAAGAATTATTTGGAGAATTTTTGGGGACTTTAATCCTGATTCTTCTAGGAAATGGTGTTGTTGCAGGTGTGGTTCTTCCTAAAACCAAGAGCAACAATGCAGGTTGGATTGTGATTACTATGGGTTGGGGAATTGCTGTAGCCGTTGCGGCTTTTGTATCTGGCACGCTCAGCCCAGCCCACCTAAATCCAGCTGTAACGTTTGCGATGGCCTTAAAAGGAACGCTCTCTTGGGCTTCCGTTTTCCCATACATCCTAGCTCAGTTCGCAGGGGCTATGCTGGGTCAGATTTTGGTTTGGTTGCAATTCAAACCGCATTATGAGGCAGAAGAAAATGCAGGCAATATCCTGGCAACCTTCAGTACTGGACCAGCTATAAAAGATACTGTATCAAACTTGATTAGTGAAATCCTAGGAACTTTTGTATTGGTATTAACAATCTTTGCTTTGGGACTTTATGACCTTCAAGCAGGAATCGGAACCTTCGCAGTGGGAACTTTGATTGTCGGTATCGTTCTATCACTAGGTGGAACAACAGGTTGTGCCTTGAACCCTGCGCGTGACCTTGGACCTCGTATCATGCATAGCATCTTGCCAATTTCAAACAAGGGAGACGGAGATTGGTCTTACGCTTGGATTCCAGTTGTGGGACCTGTTATCGGTGCAGCCTTGGCCGTGCTTGTATTCTCGCTTTTCTAATCTAGAAAACAATTATGTTGATAGAGCTTGAGATGAAAATCTCAGGCTTTTTTCATTGAGTATAACCTATTAGTACTATCCAACAACGATAATAATTCCTTCAAAAAGTAGGAATAATAAAGGCAATAGTTTTTGCTTTTTTATGTGAAAAATCTCACTTTTGTTTTCTGCCATTTTATGCTAAAATATTAAAAATCAAATTTTAATTCTAAAGTTGGTAACTAAGATGGGAGCGTTACATGTCTAATTCATTTATTAAGTTATTAGTCTCTCAATTGTTTGCAAATTTAGCAGATATTTTCTTTAGAGTAACAATCATTGCTAACATATACATTATTTCAAAATCAGTAATTGCCACATCACTAGTTCCTATTTTAATAGGAATATCCTCTTTTGTTGCAAGTCTTTTAGTTCCTTTAGTTACTAAAAGGTTAGCGCTAAATAGGGTTTTATCTTTATCCCAATTTGGAAAGACTATATTATTAACGATACTGGTAGGAATGTTTACCGTAATGCAATCCGTAGCGCCTTTGGTAACCTATCTATTTGTTGTGGCAATTTCAATATTAGATGGTTTTGCAGCACCTGTTTCCTATGCTATTGTGCCACGCTATGCGACCGATTTGGGTAAGGCTAATTCAGCCTTGTCAATGAGTGGTGAAGCTGTTCAATTGGTGGGTTGGGGATTAGGTGGACTCTTATTTGCAACAATTGGTCTGTTACCTACCACGTTTATCATTTTAATATTGTATATCATTTCTAGCTTTCTGATGTTATTTCTTCCTAACGCTGAAGTGGAGGTGTTAGAGTCAGAAACTAATCTTGAAATTTTGCTCAGAGGTTGGAAGTTAGTTGCTAGAGATCCTAGATTAAGACTTTTTGTATCAGCAAATTTATTTGAAATTTTCTCAAATACGATATGGGTTTCTTCCATTATACTCGTTTTTGTAACGGAATTATTAAATAAAACGGAAAGTTACTGGGGATATTCTAATACAGCATATTCTATCGGGATTATAATTAGTGGCTTAATTGCTTTTCGGCTATCTGAAAAGTTTCTTGCTGCTAAATGGGAAAGTATTCTTTTTCCTCTTGTAGCCATGGCAATAGTGACACTGACTATTCTATATTTTCCAAATGCACAGATGTTTTTAGTATTTTCAGCTTTAGTTGGTATGTTATCGCAACTAAAAGAAGTTCCTGAAAGTGTATTTCTTCAGGAAACAGTAGAGGAAAATAACTTGGTTAATGTCTATTCCGTTCTTGAAGTGATTTCGACACTAGCATTTTCAGTATTTGTTTTGCTAATGAGCTATATTACTGAGAGTTTTGGTATTAGTATCAGTTTTTGGATATCGGCCATTTGTCTGGTGATAGAAGCTATTTTAATTTATATCAGACGAGATTATTTTAAATGAGAGACTAGTTAAAAAGTCTTTAAAAATCAGCAAATCGCATAGTATCAGGTGTTGAAAAAACTTGATATCGTGCGTTTTATTATGGGAAGATTTCCTTCATTTTCTCATGAAATGGAGTTTTGAAACAGTATCACTCTACTTGAAATATACATAGAAAAAGCGCATAATCCTTAAAATAAGCTGAAATCTAGTGAAAATGTACGGTAAACAATTGAAAAACTAGCCTATAAAGTGATACAATGGTAGAAAAATACTATAGTAAGAGTCTATCTTATTTAGCAAAAATTACAGAAATGAATGGTTTTTCTTGATGAAACAGAGAAAAGAATTGTACCTCTTTCTTGGTCGGACAGCCTTGTATTTTCTTATCTTTCTGGGGCTGCTTTACTTCTTTAGCTATCTTGGTCAGGGTCAAGGAAGCTTTATCTATAATGAATTTTAACTTGAAGGAGAATTCCTATTGTGTCAAATAAACCAATAGTAGATATGATTGAAACCATTGAGCATTTTGCTCAGACACAGCCTAGCTATCCTGTTTACAATGTTTTGGGGCAGGAACACACTTATGGAGATTTAAAGGCTGATTCGGATAGTTTGGCTGCAGCCATTGATCAACTGGATTTGCCAGAGAAGTCTCCTGTGGTTGTTTTTGGTGGCCAAGAATATGAAATGTTGGCAACTTTTGTAGCGCTGACTAAGTCAGGTCATGCCTACATTCCAATTGATAGCCATTCGGCTTTGGAGCGAGTTTCAGCTATTTTAGAAGTAGCGGAGCCAAGTTTGATTATTGCCGTTTCAGACTTCCCATTGGAGCAGGTTTCTACGCCGATGATGACTCTAGCTCAGGTTCAAGAAGCCTTTGCTCAAGGGTCTAGATATGAGATCACGCATCCAGTCAAGGGAGATGATAACTACTACATTATCTTTACTTCTGGTACGACTGGTAAGCCAAAGGGAGTACAGATTTCACATGATAATCTCCTCAGCTTTACCAACTGGATGATTACGGACAAGGAATTTGCGACGCCAAGTCGTCCGCAAATGCTGGCTCAGCCCCCTTATTCTTTTGACTTGTCTGTCATGTATTGGGCACCGACCTTGGCACTGGGTGGTACACTTTTTGCCCTTCCTTCAGCTATTACTCAGGACTTTAAGCAACTCTTTGCGACCATCTTTTCATTGCCAATCGCTATCTGGACATCAACGCCTTCTTTTGCGGATATGGCCATGTTGTCAGAAGACTTTAATAGTGAGAAAATGCCTAGAATCACGCATTTCTACTTTGATGGAGAAGAATTGACGGTTAAAACGGCTCAAAAACTACGCGAACGTTTCCCAAATGCCCGTATTATCAATGCTTACGGCCCAACAGAAGCGACAGTAGCCCTGTCAGCTGTTGCTGTGACAGACGAGATGCTAGCGACTCTCAAACGCCTACCAATCGGTTATACCAAGGCTGATTCTCCAACCTTTATCATTGACGAGGACGGCAATAAATTGCCAAATGGCGAACAGGGAGAAATCATTGTTTCGGGACCAGCCGTTTCAAAAGGTTATATGAACAATCCTGAAAAAACGGCAGAAGCCTTCTTTGAGTTTGAAGGTCTACCAGCCTACCATACAGGAGATGTGGGAACTATGACAGATGAAGGCTTACTTCTCTACGGCGGACGCATGGACTTCCAGATTAAGTTCAACGGTTACCGCATTGAGTTAGAAGATGTCTCTCAAAACCTCAATAAGTCTCGCTTTATCGAGTCTGCTGTAGCTGTGCCACGTTATAATAAAGACCACAAGGTGCAAAATCTATTGGCTTATGTCATCTTGAAAGACGGTGTTCGTGAGCAGTTTGAGCGAGATATTGATATTACCAAGGCTATCAAGGAAGATTTAACAGATATCATGATGTCCTACATGATGCCGTCTAAATTCCTTTATCGAGACAGTTTGCCACTGACTCCAAATGGAAAAATTGACATCAAAGGATTGATTAACGAGGTGAATAAGAGATGATGGAGTTCTTTCAACAGCTTCCTCATTTAGAGCCATATGGGAATCCTCAGTATTTTGTCTATGTGATTGCTGCAACCTTGCCCATCTTTATCGGTCTCTTTTTCAAGAAACGCTTTGCCTGGTATGAAGTGCTGGTTAGTCTCTTCTTTATCGTCACCATGTTGGTAGGTGGGAAGACTAATCAATTGGCTGCCTTGGGTATTTACCTTTGTTGGGAAATATTGCTCTTGCTTTTCTATAAGCACTATCGAAAAAGTAAGGATGGCAAGTGGGTCTTCTACCTAGTTAGTTTTCTGTCCCTGCTTCCAATTATCTTTGTCAAGGTGCAGCCGGCTATCAATGGAACGCAGTCTTTGCTTGGGTTTTTGGGAATTTCTTACCTGACCTTTCGTTCGGTTGGGATTATCATCGAGCTGAGAGATGGAGTGATTAAGGATTTTACCCTCTGGGAATTCCTCCGTTTCCTTCTCTTCATGCCGACCTTTTCAAGTGGCCCAATCGATCGCTTTAAGCGATTTAATGAAAATTATCAGACCATTCCTGAGCGAGATGAGTTGATGGATATGCTGGATGAATCTGTTCGCTATATCATGTGGGGATTTTTGTACAAGTTTATCCTAGCTCATGTTTTAGGAGAGACCTTACTCCCTCCTCTGAAGAATCTAGCCTTGCAGTCAGGTGGTTTCTTTAATCTCTATGCCTTGGTAGTCATGTATACCTTTGGTCTGGAGCTCTTCTTTGACTTTGCAGGTTACTCTATGTTTGCTTTAGCCATTTCAAATTTGATGGGAATTCGTAGCCCTATCAACTTTAACAAGCCCTTTTTATCAAGGGATTTAAAGGAATTTTGGAATCGCTGGCATATGAGTCTCTCTTTCTGGTTCCGTGACTTTGTCTTTATGAGAATGGTCATGGTGTTGACCAGAAAGAAGGTCTTTAAAAATCGCAATGTAACCTCAAGTGTGGCCTACATTGTAAATATGCTGATTATGGGATTTTGGCACGGTGTGACCTGGTACTATATCGCCTATGGACTCTTTCATGGGATTGGACTGGTTATCAATGACGCTTGGATTCGCAAGAAAAAAACGCTCAATAAGGAACGGAAAAAAGCAGGGAAGCCTGCTCTACCTGAGAATCGCTGGATTCAGTTGCTTGGCATGGTTGTCACTTTCCATGTCGTCATGCTGTCATTCTTGATCTTTTCTGGATTTTTGAATGATCTATGGTTTAAAAAATAAAGGAAATAAAATATGGATATCAAATCAGAAGTTATCGAAATTATTGATGAGTTGTTTATGGAAGATGTTTCTGACATGATGGATGAAGATCTTTTTGATGCAGGTGTTTTAGATAGTATGGGAACGGTTGAATTGATTGTGGAGATTGAAAACCGTTTTGACATTCGTGTCCCTGTAACAGAGTTTGGTCGCGACGACTGGAATACAGCCAATAAAATCATAGCTGGTATTGTGGAGCTACAAAATGCTTAAACGCTTATGGATGATCTTCGGACCGGTCTTGATAGCTGGTTTGTTGGTTTTTCTGCTTATCTTTTTCTATCCTGCTGAGATGAGCCATGATCTGGGGGCTGAAAAGCGTTCGGCGGTGGCTACTACTATCGATAGTTTTAAGGAGCGAAGTCAAAAGGTCAGAGCACTATCTGATCCAAATATGCGTTTTGTTCCCTTCTTTGGCTCCAGTGAATGGCTTCGTTTTGACGGTGCCCATCCTGCGGTATTGGCTGAGAAATACAACCGCTCTTATCGCCCCTATCTTTTAGGACAGAGGGGAGCTGCCTCGCTCAATCAGTATTTTGGGATGCAACAGATGTTGCCACAACTGGAGAATAAACAAGTTGTATATGTTATCTCACCTCAGTGGTTCAGTAAAAATGGCTATGAGCCAGCAGCATTTCAGCAGTATTTTAATGGAGACCAGTTGACCAGTTTTCTGGAACATCAATCTGGGGATCAGGCTAGTCAATATGCAGCGACTCGCTTACTACAGCAGTTCCCAAATGTAGCTATGAAGGACATGGTTCAGAAGTTGGCAAGTAAAGAAGAATTGTCGTCTGCAGACAATGAAATGATTGAATTATTAGCTCGGTTTAATGAACGCCAAGCTTCCTTTTTTGGTCAGTTTTCAGTTAGAGGCTATGTCAATTATGATAAGCATGTAGTTAAGTATTTAAAGACCTTGCCAGACCAGTTTTCTTATCAAGCTATAGAAGATGTTGTTAAAGCAGATGCAGAAAAAAATACTTCTAATAATGATCTGGGAATGGAGAATTATTTCTATAATACGCAGATTAAGAAGGATTTGAAGAAATTAAAGGATTCTCAGAAAAACTTTACCTATCTCAAGTCGCCAGAATATAATGACTTGCAGTTGGTTTTAACACAGTTTTCTAAATCCAAGGTAAACCCAATTTTTATCATTCCACCTGTTAATAAAAAATGGATGGACTATGCTGGTTTACGAGAGGATATGTACCAACAAACGGTGCAGAAGATTCGCTACCAGTTAGAAAGTCAAGGGTTTACCAATATAGCAGATTTTTCTAAGGACGGTGGGGAAGCTTTCTTTATGAAGGATACCATTCACCTTGGTTGGTTAGGTTGGTTGGCATTTGATAAGGCCGTTGATCCCTTCCTATCCAATCCCACCCCAGCTCCGACTTACCATCTGAATGAGCGCTTTTTCAGTAAAGACTGGGCGACTTATGATGGAGATGTCAAGGAATTTCAATAGACGAATCATAAAATAATAAACGATTTAACTCTAAAAGTTAGACAATTAGTCTGATTTTTAGGGTTTTTCTTTTTACTAATAAAAATGTGTATTTATAGATATGGGTGTTTAAAAAGAATGACCTTCATCTGGCTAGAGAACTCATATAGTGGTATAATTTAAGAAACATAATGAAAATAGCTTTAGTGTGGATGCATTACAATATAGAGGGGAAAAGATGGATATAGATAGAACTATTTCAGTACAGATTCAAGGTTTGTTGGTGTTTGAAAGTCCTCTTCATCATGATGAGCGTGGCTATTTTTTAGAGAATTGGCGAAAGAAAGATTTGCTTGCAAATGGGGTGCCAGAGTCATTCTTTCATCATAAACTTCAAAATAATGTGTCTGTTTCAAAGCAGGGGGTTATCAGAGGGATGCATTGTCAGGGTTATGAAAAATTGATGACAGTAGCCTATGGTACTTTCAAAATGATTTTTATCGACCTACGAATAGATTCTCCAACTTACAAATCTGTAGATGTGATAGATGTCAAACCTGGTAGGGCTGTTTTTGTCCCTGGCGGAGTTGCTAATGGTGCACAGTCGTTAGTTAACAATGGGATATTGAATTACCTGGTTGTTGACTATTATGATCCACATAAAAACTATTTAGGTATTACACCATTAGACAAAGACGTTCATTTGTCGTGGGATTCTCTTTCAAAACCAATCATTTCTGAAAAAGACCAAGCTGCTAAATCTTTCAAAGAAGTTCTTGAAGTAATTGAATCAAGCAAGAAGAAAGTCGCCTTAATTGGCTCAACGGGTGCAGTTGGGAAAGTTTTATTTGATACATTAAGGAAGCAATCTGATATTGATTTAAGTTGTTTCAATAGAAATAATATTGAAGACGCTTTGAAAGGTTTTTATGATGTGGTGATTTGTACTGCTCCGTCATCAGAAAAATTATTAACTAATTTAGGTTTGAAAAATGATGATTCGGAAATAGAGAAATTATTAAACGTCCTAAAAAACATTCAGACAGGTCACATGATTTTAGTGTCTACGAAGTCTGTATTTGATAGTGGTACCAGATATAGCGCTATTCATCAAAAGATTTATAATAGCGTGATTGAAGCTCACAAAAATTGCAATACAATTTATATTATGGACACCTTATATGGAAAAATGCTGAAAAAGGGCTTTATCAACGATTTACTCTCTAGACAATGGACTTATATTTCAAATGATATTGTTTTGGACAAGCCTGAGTTAGAAAACTATTATCAAAAATTAAATGATCAGTTGTGGGCTTTAGTAGAGCCTTTGCCTGATGAACTGTTGAGGGATTTAGAGCCAATTTCTGATATTTATCCTGATGAGATGTGCTATCAAGTAACAGCAATAAATGATTTAGTTCGTCATCTGGTGGCGAATTTAAATAGAATCGATGGAGTGAAACTGGGTATCGATCAGTCTGAAATTTTTACAGGTAGACAAATAAAGAATTTATTAAAAAATCCTGACAATTCTATTTTAGGACAATACTTTAAACAGCAAAAAGGAGATTTTAATCTTGAAAATTTATGAAAATAATAGAGGTTTTCAACTAGGAAATTTGCTCTATCTTTTACTACAAGCGCATAGAGATCGGATGATGGGCTATGAGGAAAGTTATGTCTTACGAACAGGATATTTTCAGTTTGCCCAAACCTTTTTTCCAAAAACCGCTGTCTTATTTTCAAAAGCAAATGGTATTGAATTAGAAGATTTTGGTTATTTTCAAGAGGCAGGTGTTGACTATTCTTCAGAAGAATTGGACTCTTTTTGTAGAGAGTATTTGATTGAACCAGTAGTAGCTGCTTCCGCTCAATTTGAAGAGAAGAATGTGACAATTGCTATCAGAAGAACGGATTTTCTCAATGAACGAAATAGAAAAAATTACGGTTATAACTCTCAGTTGTATATCTGTTCTTGTTTAGACAAGATAGCAGACATTGAAGGGGCTGATTTTCAACATTTAACTATCCGAATTACTTCAGATGATGTTGCCTGGTGTCGTGAAGAATTGGTACCCTTTCTACATTCTCAGTACCATTTTGAAAATCCGATTATAGTTGAGGAGCAGGATATTCAAGATAACTTTTTACAACTGTATAGCTGTAACAAGTATTTCATTTGTCCCAATTCGACCTATTGTTACTGGGTAGGCTATATTTTAAGACTGACCAAGCCTTTTGTAAAAGTGTTTGTTCCTGATTTTAATACTTTACTTGAACAAAATGGAAAACAAATTGCAGATACAAGAGAATGGGAAGTTGTGAGTGTTGACCGTACTGGCTTTGAGTAAAATGTGTTAAAGGTAAAATAGATGAAATATAAAAATATCGTTGTGACTGGTGGAGCTGGTTTCATTGGTTCAAATTTTGTGCGATACCTAAAAGAGACTTATAAAGATATTCAGATTACGATTTTGGATAATTTGACTTACGCTTCTTCGCTGAAAACAATCGAAGATTTATTGGATGATAGGGTATCGTTTTATAAACTGGATATCGCAAATGAGTTGGAATTAAGCAACCATATTGATGAAGGAGTTGATTTGATTGTTCATTTCGCAGCAGAATCTTTTAATGACAAGTCTTTGCATGATACGTCTGTTTTTGTGAAAAGTAATATTGTCGGGACGCACAATCTTTTAGAGTTAGCTAGGAAGTATGATATCCGCTTCCACCATATTTCAACAGATGAGGTTTATGGGGACTTTCCATTGGAAAGTAAGGATAAATTTACTGAAAAAACGCAGTACAATCCGAGTTCTCCCTATGCCGCTACAAAGGCCTCTGCAGATTTATTGGTAAAAGCATGGGTTCGTTCTTTTGGAGTTAGGGCTACGATTTCCAACTGCTCAAACAATTATGGCCCTTATCAAAATCCTGAAAAATTTATCCCAAGACAAATCACCAATCTTTTAACTGGTCAGCAGGCAGTTCTATATGGAGCAGGACTGAATATTCGTGACTGGATTCATGTCAAAGACCATTGTCGAGCTATTGATACCATTATTGATAAGGGTGTGATTGGTGAGACCTACTTGATTGGGGTAAATAATGAGCGAACGAATATCGAAGTTTTACAGAAAATCTTGTTGCAGTTAGGAAAATCTCAGGAAGATTTCAAGTATATAGCAGATAGACCAGGACACGACCTTCGTTATGGAATTGATGCTAGTAAGTTATATACTGAATTAGGCTTTACGCCTCTCTACGTGGATTTTGATAAGGGATTAAAAGAAGTTATCCGTTGGTATCAAGACCATGAAGATTGGTGGAAAGAGATGATCGCACAAAAGCAAGATGCTAAGTAAGAGTTTGTAAGGATTTTATGAGGAGGTAAATGTGGAAAATATCATTTTTTGTTCTTCCCCATTTCAAGTTTTAGTCGCAAAAGAAGTTGTTCAGACTGTTTCAGAAGACTTTATCGGGATTTATTTAAAGATGTCAAATGATGCGAGACAGGAGTTTTATGCTGAACGAATGGCAGAATTTTGTAAGGAAGTCCTTGTTTTAGAAGGAAAAACAGTCTTTAATGATATTCAGGAAGCCTTAAAAGACAGGTCCATTCGCAATATCTATCTAGCAAGTTTAGATAATCCTGTGGCTCTTAGTATCTTTAATCCTAGCACAATGAGTTTGTACACTTTTGATGATGGTAGTACTTCCATTGTACCTCTCAATCTCTATACACAAAATCTTGAGAGGGGCATTCCGTATACAAACTTTACCTTAAGAGAGGTTATGTCTTTGTCAAATAGACATTACACGGTATTTGAGGACTGTATCCTTTTCCCAAAAGAGAAGCAGGTTTTTCTAAGACTTTACCTTGAACCAAGTCATTTTCATAGGGCTAAAAATGGTAAGAAAATAAGCGTTTTTCTGGGGCAATTTTTAGGATCCCTCCTTTATCAGGAAGATTTGGAAATTACCCAAAAATTGACTGCTAAAGTTTTAGATGAGCAGAGGATTGATTATTACTATCCCCATCCTAGAGTACCTTTGAATCCTTATCAAGATAAATTAAAAGAAACTAGATTTTGCTTTGAAGAAGAAATTTATCTTTTGCTAGAGGAGTATGAGTTCGTTGAGGTACACGGTTTTTACTCAACTTCGCTTTTATTGGTCAAAGATATAGAGGGTGTATCGGTTCACGGGTATCGGACCTTTTTAACAACTCATGAATCAAATGTTTTTGCAAAACGAGGTGTGCCCTATCAAAATGTGTCTCAATCAGACACACCTGTTGACATTGTTATGCCTGTCTATAATGGTGCTGAAACCATTAGTCAAACGATTGATTCTGTTTTAAATCAAACCCATCAAGCCTTTCGACTGTTCATTGTGGATGATGGCTCGACAGATAATACAGAGGAAGTATGTAAACCTTATCTAGTAGACGAACGAGTACAGTATATCAGGGAAAGTCATAAAGGGATTTCAGAAACGTTAAATCGTGGAGTCAGACTGTCTCAAACAGCTTATGTAGCCAGACAAGATGCAGATGATGTATGGATGCCTTGGCACTTAGATTTTCTCTTGCAAGAGTTAGAGAAAAATCCTCAATTGGACCTTATTGGAGCTAGAGTCGTCGCAGAAGAAGATGCTATAACAGATAAAATCAAACGGAATCCATCCCATCACTTATCAGGAGAAAAATTATGGTTAGAGCTTGCTTATCAAAATGTCTTTAATCATTCAACTGTCATTTTTAAACGCTCTTCCTATGATGAGGCAGGAGGCTATGATGCTAAGTGTGATGGGTTTGAAGATTGGCATTTATGGGCTCGCATGGTCACAAAGGACAATGCTTTAGTGTTGAATGTTATGACAACTTACTATCGCTTATCGGAGCGTCATAAACGAGGAATGGCTTTCCGTGCAAGACTAGCAAAAAGTCGTGGATTAAGATTGGAAGATGTATTGGACTAAGAAACTATGGTGAAAGTATTTACAATAAAAGAAGGCGTTCCTGTAAGCACTTATGGCTTTGAAAGAAGCCAATTGGCACGCCAAGAAATTTTTAAAAGTCTGTCCCTAGAACAGGAAGTCGTTCTAACAAATCTGGAAAATTTTGTACCGAATTTTGTAGAAATGCTAGAAAAACTTGGTTTTGAAAACTTCTATCATGTTATTTTTGACCAGTCCAATCTGGCTAGACAAAAGCCGAGTGTAGACAAAGAATTTATTCAAGAGCTAGATCATGTCAGTGAAGTAGAGTACACAACAGAAGGATATGTAGGTCTAGTTCATTATCAAAATGGAGATGTAGAATGTTATACCTCTCAATTACTGTATCGATTCCAATATCAAGAAAATCTTTTTACTCTTTATGATAGTAAAGGGGAGTTGCTAAAAGGTGATGTGAGTGAAAATTACCATTCTTACCAAAACCTAAGAAGTGGGGAAACCTACACTCAATGGCAGTTAGTTAGTCTCTATCTAGCGAACAATTCTACAGTGGAAGATCGCTTCATAATTGATATGGTCAATGAATATCCTCTTCAATTGAGGAAATTTTTCCAAAATACCGGAAGAAAGCTATTTGCTTATACCCATTACAATATTTTAGCCCCCATGATGAAGTTTGTTTTACAAGCGTGGTGCCAAAATATCGTTGCAAGTCCAGTTTTGGAGCAGTTGATAGGGAAAGAAAAAGTTCGCTTTTTGCCTCCAATGTTTGTGGATGGAGTTTTGGAAAAAGAATATGAAAGAGTCACCGATTGGTGTATTGTTGGTAATATGACGATGATCAAACGTTGTGCCTGGGCGATTGAGGCTTTCAGACAAGTGCCGGGTAGCCAGTTAACGATTTATGGTAACTTACCAGATGGCTATAGCCAGAAAGATCTGCCGTCGAATGTTCATTATGCAGGCTTTTTAGAAGAGGTCCCTTATGAGAAGCATCAAGGCTATCTCTCCTGTTCAATGAGTGAATGCTTTGCCAATGCGGCTGTAGAAGCATCTGCCAGGGGGTTGATCTGTCTTTTGTCTGATACAGATTTAGCTCATAGATACTATAAGAGTCAGTCCAAAGGTGTCACAACATTTGGTGACATTGGGGAGTTAATTTTGTGGCTCAATGCTTATCAAAAAGAAGGTCGTTACTCGTCAGCAACATTCTCTAAGGCCTATCAAAAAAAGGAAATTCTGGATATGTATAAGTATGTATTATCCTTAGAAATATGATATAATTGAAAGCGTAAAACTTTCTTAGTTTTATAGTTCTTAGCGCACATTTTATAGATTCAAAATATAAAAAACAATGAAATTTTAGGAAGGCGATGTTTTATGTTTCATACTGATAGACAGGAGAAATTTTCTCTTCGTAAGTATAAAGATGGTCGAACAGATTCCAAGTTAATCGGTGCAACGATTTTGGCAACAGGTGTGGCTTTAGCTGTTGGTGCAAGCCCAGTAGCTGCTAATGTTACTTCTAATGGTACAGATACTGCTACAATGGTGACCGATACATCGAAAGTAGCTTCAACATCAGCCACAACTTTTATAGATGATAAAGATGCATCTAAAACAGTAAAAGTAGATGCGGTATTAGAAAAAGGAACTGCTGAACCGACAAAAGCCAACAGCAATACAGGCGATGCTGATGGTACTGATACTCTAAATGTTAAATCAGAAGCAACTGTCAATTACAAATTGGATTCTGATAAATCGTTACTAAAATCAGAAACAGTAGAAGCGGGAACAGGTACTGTAAAAACTCCTTATGATAAAAAAGGTCTTGCTTACGATACAGATGGTAAAGACTACCGTGAATCAACTGTGACTCAACCAGGAACTGTTGTGTCTAAAGATACTGGAAAAAAAGATACGGTAGAAGCTAACGGTAAAGTCTATGAGTATGCTGGAAAATCTGAAGTAGAAGGTGCTGATAAGCTTACTTATGATAAAACGCATTTCAACGATATTGAAGCAGCAGTATCTCCCGAAGGAATGCATAACAAACTAGGTGAGATTGACTATACAAAAACAAAAGGCAAAGTTTACTTAGTTGAAGAAACAGCTGATGGACAATACGGTAAGTATGTTGTAGCAGATAATGGAGTAACTAGCGATGAAGATGCTGTTACAAAATGGAATGATGGTCAAGCTGATGCTAAAGAGTTTACTAAAGCTAATGTAACTCTTCAAAAAGGTGATACAGTTCTTGTTCTTGATAAAGATACGTATGCAGTAGGTCAAGGTAAATCTATTAAAAAAATCAAAAAAGGAAATATTACTTTCTCAGTAGAAGGAAAAATAGAAGTAACAAAGAAAGACAGAGGCTATTTCTCAACTTATATTGTAGACGACTATACTTTTGATGGACCTAAAGTCAACCATTATTATACACCTGGCGCAGATGGAATTTATGGGACTGCTGATGATGTAGAAAAAACACCTAGCGAAGATCCTACTTACGCATTATTAGGTTTTGGAACTGGTTATTCTGGGTCTGAAGTACAAAATTTAGCAACAGGTGATGAATATAGTTATGATTATAGACTAAATAAATCTCAATCATCATTAAAAGATATTTTAAAAAATTATACGGTTGCTAATTATAAAGCTTTAGAGTTCTTAGAAGGAAAAGCGACAGATGCAACTGAAAGAGAGAAAGTTCAGGCGGCTAAAGCGCGTTTAGATGCACATCTAAAAACTTTAGAAGATGATATCCAATCTGGGAAAGTGGAACTAGGATTGATAAAAACTGGGAGACGTGCTGGGGAATTTGTTTTGCATGCTCCTATAGACCTTAATACAGGGTATATTTCATCTGCTTCTGAAGATAAATTCAAAAAAATGTTAGCAGGTTTTCCGGAAATTATTGGAGAAGTATCGGTTACTGCAGCTAAAACAGATACTACAGAACTTCAAGATGGTAAATATAGAGAAATCCACACGACTACAGTATATAAATATACTCCAGATGATTATTCTCCACACGCTTACATTGATGTTATAACAACTAAAAAAATTAAAGAGTACACTGTTTATACTGGTAAGCCAGATGACTATATTCCATTAGTGGAAACTGAACCTGATAAAGAAACGACTGTAACTACGTTAGTTAATAAAGGAAAAGTTGAAATTGCTGCAGACGGTACAGTAACAGTTACAGGAGATGCAAAAGTAACAGATGAAAAGTATATTCCTACAGAAACTGTTGCTGAAAATAAATACATCATTAGTGGTGATAATGGTACAAGAACTCGTACAGAAACAACTGAATCAGCGACATTCACTAAAAAAGAAATTATCACACCAATCCGCGCTTACAAGGTAATGGGTGAAGAAAAACCAGTAGTAACTCATTACTACAACTTAAAAATCACAAAAGAAGAAGCGGGAACTGCAACGGCTACTAAACAAGGTAGCGTCGTTATCAAGTACGTCACAACTGATGGAAAACAATTAAAAACAGAAACTGATAAAGATAATGTTACATTAGAAACAAAAACTATCGTAAGCTTATATTCAGGTGAAACAAAAGTTGACGAACGCACTGATGTTAAAACAGTAGAACAAAACTATGACACGACACCAAAACAATATCCAACCTTAGTGGATGCTGATACTGGATTTACATACGAGTATGTAGGTCTAAAACAAGGTTCTCCAGCTGCTAGCGGTAAAGTCGTAGAAGGAACAACAGAGGTTGTTTACGAATATCGTCTAGTAAGTGAAGAAGAGAAAACTCCGTCTAAATCAGAAGTTACAAAAACAGGTTCTGTTGATGTGAAACACGTTGTGATCAACGAAGATGGAACGTTAAAAACATTAAAAGAAACAGAAGTAGTGAAAGATAAAGTGCCAGTTGAGTATGAAGATACTTATGTAACTTACTCAAAAGGTGTAAAAGTATCTGAACGTAAAGAAAAACGTACAGTTACAGAAAAATACGACACTACTGATAAACAATACCCAACGCTAAAAGATGAAGCTACAGGTTTAGTTTATAAATATGTAGGGCAAACATCTGACTCAGCTCCAGTAACTGGTGACGTTACTGAAGGTGAAAAACACGTTATCTACAGCTATGTGTTAGATAAAAAAGAAGATGCAACTCCGACAGTAACTGAAGCTAAAGGTTCAGTAGTTGTTAAGTACGTTGATGCTGATGGTAATGAAATCAAAGATTCTGCGAATGTAGTGACGGATGCAGTTGTTAAAACAACGAAAACATACGCTACTAAGTCAGGAGAGGTTGTCCTATCAACACGTGATGAAGTAACAGAAAATGATGTAAACTACAATGCTGCTGAGAAGAAAGTAGATACAATCACTAAAGATGGTAAGAAATATGTCTTCCGTGGAGTGTATGAAGTTTCTGATAAATACAACAATGTATTAGAAGAAACAGGTAAGATAAAAGAAGGAACTACAACAGTTGTATACCAATACGATTACGTTATTCCGGTAGATCCAACTAAACCTAATGAAGGAGAAAATACTCCTCCAAAACCAGAGGATAAGATTCCTAATGACCCACAAAACCGTTCATACAAAGACTTAGGTCTCTTAAAAGAAGTCAAACGTGATATCACTTATGTTTACGAAAATGGACCAAAAGCAGGGCAAGAAGCAAGTGCACCTGTTAACCAAAATGCTCGCTTCACAAGAACTGCAGAAATCAACTCTAGAACTGGAGAAGTTGTCTACACAAGCAACTGGACTCCAGAACAAAAACTTGCAGAAGTAGTGTCACCAAAAGTCGATAAATATGCAGTTGATAAAGAAAAAGTAGCTGAATTAGCAGTAACGCACGAATCTGAAGACAGTAGCGAAATTGTTAAATACCGTGAAAATCCTGAAATTATCGAACATGATGCGGCAAAAGACAAAAAAGGTTCTGTAGTTGTTAAGTATGTAGACGCTCAAGGAAATGAAATCAGTGAAGCGGTAACTGTTAAAGATAATGCAGTAGTAGAAAAAGCTACGACAAAAGTCTATGCAAATCGTGAAGAAACTACTTATACAGCAACAAATGAAGAATACAGCACTGTAGAGAGTCGTAAAGACGTTATCGAAGCTAATGGTAAGAAATATAAATACAGTGGTATTTACGCAGTTTCTGATAAATACAATAATGTATTAGAAGAAACAGGTAAGGTGAAAGAAGGAACTACGACAGTTGTATACCAATACGATTATGTTATTCCAGTAGATCCAACGAAGCCTAACGATGGTAATCAAAATCCTCCAAAACCAGAGGATAAGATTCCTAATGATCCAAAAGGTCGCACCTACAAAGATTTAGGTTTACTAACAGAAGTGAAACGTGATATCACTTATGTTTATGAAAATGGACCAAAAGAAGGACAAGAAGCAAGTGCACCAGTGAACCAAAGTGCTCGTTTCACAAGAACTGCCGAAATCAACAGTAGAACTGGTGAAGTGACGTATACAACTGATTGGACTCCAGAACAAAAACTTGTTGAAGTAGTGTCACCAGAAATCAAAGATTACACTGTGGATAAAGCTAAGGTAGATGAATTAACTGTAACACATGAATCAAAAGATTCAGCGGTTGTTGTTAAGTATTCTCAGAATAAACCAAACAGTGTACGTGATTACGCAAAAGATAAAAAAGGAACAGTTATCGTTAAATTCGTAGATATTAATGAAAACTTCCTTGCGGATGATGTAGTAGCTAA
This sequence comes from Streptococcus sp. CL6.22, assembly GCF_049738055.1. Classification (GTDB taxonomy): domain Bacteria; phylum Bacillota; class Bacilli; order Lactobacillales; family Streptococcaceae; genus Streptococcus; species Streptococcus mitis_DJ. The sequence goes on from NZ_JBKOTV010000011.1 coordinate 89,306, forward strand.
GAACAATGTCATTGTAGCTGAAGCGACAACTACAATTATTGACGGCAAAGAAGAAACTACATATAAAGCTACCGGAGAAGAGTATGCTGTGACAGCTCCTGAGACTATCGAGGTAGATGGAGTAACATTCCGATTGAAACGTGTTCTTCCAGCAGGTGATAAGTTTAAAAATACTGTGGAAGAAAAAGGATTGGTTAAAGAAGGTGTTACTACTATTGTTTATCAATATGTAATGCAAATTGATGCTCCAAAAGTTGAAGTGCCAGAATTTGAAGGTGGAGTAGTTCCGTTAGATCCGCCAACTGTGGAGATTCCAGAGCTGAAGATTCCTGAAGAACCAAAACCACAGCCAGAGCCAAATCCAATTCCGACTCCAACTCCAGCTCCTGCACCTACACCACAACCAGCTCCAACACCTCAACGAAACGAGACTCCAAAACCACCTGTACCTGTGGCGGAAGATTCGGGAACACCGGCAGTTCCGAACAAACCAGTACCTTCAAATTACAATCCGGATGGAAACACTTATCCAGCTCCATCAACTGAGGTAGCTCAATTGCCAAATACTGGTACGGAATCGAACGCAGCCTTGGCAGCATTCGGATTTGTTGGAATTTTGAGTGGTCTAAGTATCGTTCTTCGTAAGAAGGATAATGAGTAAAATTTGTTCAAAATTTTAATGAGTTTCTAGTTATAAATTCTAGACCTCTTGAGTGAGGTAAAGTATGTATTTGGAGAAGACTTTTC